>JBAYAD010000205.1:0-4746 GCA_041669965.1 Selenomonadaceae bacterium | reverse complement strand
CGGCTGAAACCGATATGAAATATACGATTATTTTTATAAGTAGTAAGGGATTATGTTCGCGGTGTCTGTAGAAAAAAAGCTTTATGATTTATCGCATAGATATGAGGTCTCCCTGGAAGTAGAATAATTTTGACAGGATGGGGCTTTTTAATCATGAGAATATAAAATATAATAGAGTATACATATAGGATCTTTTTAAAGAATGGTGTGGGGATGAAGGAAATGCTATGATGAGAATTGACAAAGTAATTAATTTTTTACGAGAAAATCAGAAAAAACAGGTTGCAGGGGTTAGTGCGAATGAGCTCGCTATAGAATTAAATATTCATCGTAGTGACGCTTCGGCAGATTTAAATAAGTTGTTCAAGCTGAATATGGTAAGTAAAATTGGCATGCGCCCGGTACGTTACCAATTCGTATCTGAGAATGTAAGTTTTGTACAAGATACCACTGAGAAATCAATAGACGATGGTTTTGCCGGAATTGTAGGACATGACGGTAGTATCAGGGCGCAGATAGAACTTGCTAAAGCGGCAGTCGTTTATCCCCCGCATGGTCTGCACACTTTAATCTTTGGTGAAAGTGGTTCCGGGAAAAATTTGTTGGCAGAATCTATGTGGAATTATGCCAAGACTTGCTGGAAAAAAGAGAAACAGGAAGATATTCCTTTTGTGCAGTTTTGCTGCGCAGACTATGCGGCAAATGAACAGCTGCTTTTGGCACAGCTGTTTGGTTATGTAAAAGGTGCTTTCACGGGTGCAAATGAAGAGCATAAGGGCATGGTTGACAGAGCACAAGGCGGAATCCTGTTCAAAGATGAAATTCATCGGCTGCCTCCTGCAGGACAGGAACTCTTGTTTATGCTTATTGATAAAGGTCGCTACCGTCGCCTGGGTGAGGTGAATGGTAATCGCATAGCAAATCTTATGATTATTGGTGCGACATCTGAAGATGTGTCCAGCAGCCTTTTGATGACCTTCCGACGTCGTATTCCTGTGCAAATTGGTTTGCCACGCATCAATGAACGTCCGATTTATGAAAGAATCAATATTATTATGCATTTTGTGTGTCAGGAAGCTAAGCGGCTGGGAATATCGATATGGATATCGGGCAAGGCACTAGAAGTTTTTGCAAATTACAATTGCACGGCAAATATTGGAGGGCTCAAAAATGATGTGCTGCTTTGTTGTGCAAAAAGTTATTTGGAATATTCTTCGGGTCTGGCAGAATGTTTGAAAATAGAAGCAAAAAACATTCCGGAACGTATTTTTTCTTTGGTAAAGCATCATACGATTTTAGATGAAAAAATTAATAAGTTATTTCGTGATGGAGTTTTGCTGGAAACGGATCATGTACTATCAGAAGAAAAAGAAGAACAATCGCAGGGTTTTCATATTGATTTTTATAAATACATTGATCGTAAAATTATGCATTATCGTCAACAGGGGCTGGCTGATGATGTTTTGGCAGAAAAAGTTGGTTATGATTTGGAAAAGTATTTTAGTTCTGTTGCACAAATTCTCAGGAAGGATGAGGCTTCGCAAATGCCTACAAGTATTATAGAGGAAGCTGTGTGGAAACTCGCTGGTGAGATTTTGGGCGGGGCCGCGGAAAAAATGGGGAAAACATATGGACGGAATACATTGATGGCCTTTGCCTGGCATATGCAGCAGTTTAAGGAACGGTTTGCTGCGGGAAGAACGATTTTTAATCCAAATCTAGCACATATTAAAGAAAGATACCAAAAAGAATTTGCTTTTATTTCTAGTCAGCAGAAGTATATGGAAAAATGCCTTGGGACGATTATTCCTGAGGATGAGAAGGGATTTATGACCGTGTTTTTAGTCCATGAAATAGAAGAATATGTGAAATCTCATGTTGGACTCGTATTAGTAGCTCATGGCAGAGGGATTGCACAGAATATGGCAGAAGTGACGAATAATCTTTTGGGAACCGATCGTATTTACTTTTATGATATTCCTTTAAATAGCAGTAATATGCAAACTATAGAAAATTTATGTGAAGTCATTAAGAAAGCAGACGAAGGTCTTGGCGTTGTTTTACTTGTAGACATGGGTTTTTTGATGACGATGGAGGATACGCTGTGTAAAGAAAGCGGTGTGGAGGTTCGCATAGTTCCCAATGTCACGACTTCACTCGTATTGGAAGCCGGACAGCATCTTTTCACGGTAGTAGAGGATTTAGATACTTCGGTAAAAGCAATTTATGCTGCCTATGATGATTATGTCATGACGACAAGGCAGCATTACCGTTCAGATGTATATCTTACTCCAAAGGAGAAAAAACAAAAAAATGTTTTATTGCTTTGTGCAACAGGACAAGGTGTGGCACAAAAAATAAAAGAAATCCTTTTAGCAGAAATACCGGAAATGAAAGATGTACATTTTATTATGGCTGGAGCCGTAGATGATATTCAGGGAATTATGAAATCAGCAGCATCTTCTGTTGATTTTATTGTGGGAAGCGTGGACCCGAACATTGGAAATATACCTTTTGTACCGGTGAGTGAACTTTTTATGGAAAGTGGATTTATACGAATTCGAGAATTACTGCAGAAAAAAAAAGATAATGAAGATTTTGAGGACATATCGACGAGAAAATATGCAGACACCTACAAGCTTTTAGCTACACAAATTGATAAATTTGTAAAGACACTGCCAAAGCAAAAGGTAGCAGCCTGCTGCATGAATGTTGTGGATCAAATTTCGGAGATGTTTTTTCAGGGAGAACTTGGAGAGGATGGAGTCGTACGTACGTATCTTCATGCAGCCTGTATGTTTGATCGAGTTTATTTAGGGGAGGCTCTGATTGAACCGCAGTGGGGTAAAAAGATACAGCAGGAAAGAGCGATGGATTTTAAATGTTTGCAAAAAATACTTTCTGTGAGCAGTGCAAAATTGTTTTTGGAGATTCCAGTAGGCGAGATTTGTTATTTCCTGAGCAGTCTTCCTGTACTGTTGAAAAGGGAGGAAAGCAAAAATGAAGGTTAAAGCAGTTGCTTTTGATTTGGATGGGACGCTTTTAAATGACCGAAAAGAGATCAGTGAAAAAAATCGAAAAAGCATTAAGAGTTTGCAGAATGCTGGTGTAAAAATCTTGTTTGCTACCGGGCGAAATGACGTATATGTACGGGGACTGGCAGCGTCGCTTGGGGGCGTTGAAGCAATTATTGCTTGTAATGGTGCGTTGATAAAGCAAGTTGCTACGGGAAAAGATTTGTACCATCGTTTTATAGATCAAACGATGGTACATGAACTTGCCATGTACGGATTTGAACATCATTTGGATTTTACAGCCAGTGTATATGATGCTATGTTCTGTGTGAGTAATAGTAAACGGGTGCAGGTATTTCTCAATTATAATAAAATTATGGCAGAAGATTATAAAATCCCTATTTGCTATATGGATGCTGCGGATACATTGGATAAGCAAAATGTATTTAAGATGTTTGTTTGGCAGATGAAGGAAAAAGAACAGCAAAACTTTTTGGCGAAATATGGATATTCACAGGGGATAAGTATGATTGTTTCTGAAAAAAATGGTTTGGATATTAGTCCGGCGGGGATAAATAAGGGAACGGCAATTGAAAGGTTTGCGCAAATCTATAATATTGCGTTAGAAGATATTGCAGCTTTTGGTGATCATGATAATGATATCTGCATGCTGGGAAAAGTAGGATATTCTGTTGTTATGGAGAATGCTTCGGATAATGTGAAGAAGCATGCAAGATATTGTACGAAAAACCATAATGAAGATGGTGTTGCCTGGGCTATAGAAAATTATTTAAAGTAAAAGTGTAAAAACAGTTGAGCGAAGACAAGTAATTTAATGAGTTGAATTAAATAATTATAATGTAGCTCGGAGTACTGATTTTTTTATTTTTGCATGTACACACGGCTCTACTGAAAAAAATGTGTCTGCACATTCTTTGAGAGGCGTGGACTTCATCAAATAGGTATTGTTTATTGAACAGTAGAAGATCATAACAAACAAATGCTCTTGGGCATATTTACGAATAATTACAAATTTAAATGGGAGAAGTTCACATTGACAGGGAGATTTTCCAATGTTAAAATAGGAACAAATAGAAGTAAGGATAGCTGAGTAATGGTGCTCATAGATACCGAAAGGTATCTATGAGCTTTTTTGTATGGTTTTAGAAAATTAAATAAAAAGCAAAAAGCAAAGACGCTTATTTTAAGAGGTCTTTGCTTTTTTGTTTCTATGGCAGAAAATGGGAGGCGTAACTATGTTTAACATATATAAAATGGAGAAAAAATTTGGTGATTTGGAAGTCTTGAAAAGCATTAGCATGCATATTGATGAAGGCGAAGTGGTCTGCGTTATCGGGCCGTCTGGTTCAGGAAAAAGTACTTTTTTGCGTTGTCTGAATCTGTTGGAAACGCCAACGAGCGGAGAAATTTACTATAACGGAGTACTGGTTGATCATGATTTGAATACGAAGAAACTACGGCGCGAAGTAGGCATGGTATTTCAGCGGTTTAATCTGTTTCCGATGTTTACAGTTCTTAAAAATATTGCGTATGCGCCAATGCATATTAATAAAATGAAAAAGAAAGATGCCGAGGAATTGGCAATGAACCTTTTAGCTAAAGTTGGTTTGGCGGATCGGGCGAATGCCTATCCGATAACACTTTCGGGAGGACAGCAGCAACGTGTGGCGATTGCCAGGGCCCTGGCAATGCAGCCGAAACTTCTTTTGTT
>JBAYAD010000204.1:0-4749 GCA_041669965.1 Selenomonadaceae bacterium | reverse complement strand
TGAGGGCGCGGTTTGCTATGAATCTGAGAGAACAGCAGAAGGAATACTTTGTACGGAGCATGCTTCTCTTGATTATATGCCTTCTTTGCAAAAAGGCCTTTTTCAAGTTCAAGATGAAAGTTCAATGCTTGTAGCCCATGTGCTTGGTGCGCAGCCAGGTGAATTTGTTATTGATACATGCAGTGCACCGGGAGGAAAAACGACTCATATTGCTGCACTTATGGAAAATAGAGGCCATATCCTGGCAACGGATATTTATGACCATAAGCTGCAGCGTATCAAAGAAAATGCGGAGCGGCTTGGTATATCGATTATCGAAACGAAACAGATTGATGCAAGAACAATCGGGAATCTTTATCCAGCAAAAGCTGACCGTGTTCTTGTAGATGCACCCTGTTCTGGTTTAGGTGTTTTGCGTCGCAAACCAGATGCACGTTGGAAAAAAACACCAGAGCTTTTGCAGGAATTGCCAAAGTTACAGCTGGAGATCTTAGAAAGTGCTGCATTGGCAGTAAAAAAAGGCGGAGTGCTTGTCTATAGTACATGTAATCATGAAAGAAGAAAATCAGAATGTTGTAGCTGCCTTTTTAAATAAAAATACAGCGTTTATTTTAGAAAAAACCGGGCAATTTTTACCTTTAAATAAAAGTGAAGATGATATGATTCAATTATTACCACAAATTGATGCAACAGATGGATTTTTTATTGCACGTATGAAGAGAGAGGTTTAATGATTTGAAACAAAATATTTTTGGCATTACTTTGACTAAGCTTCAAGAAACACTTTCTGTTTGGGGAGTTCCATCCTATAGAGCACAACAGATTTGTGAATGGATGTATCAAAAAAATGTGCTTTCTTTTTCAGATATGACCAATTTGCCACTTGCATTACGAGAAATCTTGACGAAAAACCTCGTAATTTTTCGGACAAAACTTATTACCCGGCAGGATTCGGAAGATGGTAAGACAAGTAAATTTCTTTTAGGTTTTTCTGATGACGTAGCCGTTGAAACTGTATTGATGCGTCAAGCCTATGGCAACACCATTTGTGTATCAACACAGGCTGGATGCAGTATGGGTTGCATTTTTTGTGCTTCAACTATAAATGGTATGGTACGTAATTTGACAGCATCAGAAATACTGGCACAGGCTTTATTTATCAACGAACTATTGAAAGCAGAAGATCAACAAGTGAACAATATTGTCATTATGGGATCGGGTGAGCCTTTAATGAATTATGTACCAGTAATTGACTTTATTCATCTTTGTCATGAGGCTTATTGTATGAATATGGGTTATCGAAACATTACGCTTTCAACATCCGGAATTGTGCCTATGATAAAAAAACTTATTACAGAAAAACTGCCAATCACGCTTTCGATTTCGCTCCATGCTCCCAATAATGAACTTCGTTCAAAGCTCATGCCAGTAAATGAGAAATACCCAATAGAAGAAGTTGTTGCTGCTGGGAAATTGTATGCAGATGAGACAAAACGACGTGTTACTTATGAATATATTCTTATTGATGATGTGAATGATGATCTGCAAATGGCAGAGAGCCTCTGGCATCTTATTAAAGGCCAGATGGCAAGCGTAAATCTTATTCCAATTAATCCAGTTGTTGAACATAATTTAAACCGTCCGTCGAATCAGAAAGTAAAAGCGTTTGAAGATTTTCTTACTAAACATCATATTGCTGTAACCGTTCGGCGGGAGATGGGAAATGATATTCAGGCGGCCTGTGGTCAGCTTCGCAATCAGCATTTACAGTAAATTATAACGGCTTTGACTTGCCTGTAGTAAAGAACTATAATGGTGTATATTATTAGGAGTTGGTGTATATGCGTGCTTTGAAATGGGAATTTTTTCTAAAAAAACATATTGAAGGATTTTTTAATCGAAAATTTGCAAGTGAACTTGAAGTAGCAGAAATTGAAAAAAATCTGGAACGTGAAATATTATTAAAAAAGGAAAAAAAAGAAAACATCGCTTATGTTCCTAATGTATACACGATCTATGTATCGGCCCCTGCTTATCAACGTATATGCTCACAACGAATCATTGACGAACTTTATACTGGTATCGAAAAACAGGTCATTGCAAATGATCTCTTTATGGATGATAAGTTGATTGTTTCTTTCATGCAGAATGTTGAATTTAAAAAAGGAATGTGTGATATCAAATCGTTTTTTCGTTTATCGACACCTGAAATACAAGAGGATAAAGATAGTATAGAGTCACATACGATTGTATTGGAAAGACCGTCTTTTTCAAAGCCGTTAAATCTTCCCAAAGAGTATAAGGTTGCATCATTGACAGTTGTTGATGGTCCAGATATAGAAGCCTATCTTGAATTTGGTGAAAGACCGATTTATATAGGTCGACGAGAAAAAAATGAATTTTTTCTTACAGATAAGAATGCATCACGTGTTCATTCCTATATTGTTTTTGAAAAGCATCGTCATTTATTGTATGATGCCGATAGTTTAAATGGAACGTATGTAAATGGGCAGAAAATAAAATCACAATGTTTGAAGTTTGGTGATGAAATTCAAGTTGGAAATACGATTATTCTTTATGAGGTGGTTTGATTGCCAGATATATCTTTTCCACTAAAGGTATTGGGTGTTCTATTTCAGTATGGTATTCTCTTTTTTATTTACTATTTTGTTTATCAGATTGTAAAGCTGATTTACCATGATTTGCGAGAGGGTAAGACAGAAAAAAAACATGCAAATTTAAAAGAAGCTATTTTGACTATTGTTGAAACAAATGATAATAATATGATGAATCGACGTTTTGCTTTTACAAAAGAAATATCAATTGGGCGTGGATGCGAAAATGATATTGTTGTTGATGATACGTATGTATCATATCATCATGCAATTGTTTGTCTTGTTAATAATTTTTATGTCATAGAAGACTTGAACAGTGTCAATCATATCTATATAAATGGACAGCTTTTGAAGAAAAAAAAATATTTGCAAAATGGTGATCTTATTAAGATTGGTTTGGTCACTTTGCGGTTTGAGAGGTGACAAGTTTGTTAAAAGCATATGAAGCAACAAATATTGGTCTTGTTCGAAAAACAAATGAAGACAGCTACATCACAATCGTTCCCAATACTTATATCGTTGCAGATGGTATGGGTGGGCATGTTGCCGGAGAAATTGCCAGTAATATTCTTATAAAAACAGCAAAAGACATATTAAGTAAAGATAATCTTGTATGCGATGAAGCTTTGCTGGAGTACGTTATTTTGGCTGCTAATAAAGCTATACTTGATAAAGTGACACAAAACGATACCTATAAAGGTATGGGAACTACAGCAACTGTTTTTCATAAATCAGGCAATCGTGGTATTTGGGCACATGTTGGGGATAGTCGTATTTATTTACTTCACGACGGCGATTTGCAACAGATTACACGAGATCATTCGCTTGTTTTTGATTTAGTTAAAAATGGGACTATTACCAAGGCGGAAGCAAAAACACATCCACAACGTAATATGCTTACACGGGCGGTAGGTGTAGATAAAGTCCTTGTTGTTGATAAAGGTAGTTTTGATCTAGCACAGGATGATATTATTCTGCTTTGCACAGATGGCTTAACCAATATGGTCAGCGAGGCAGCGATAAAGGAAATACTACTTGATAAATCAGTTGCAAATAAGGCAGCCTGCTTAATAGAAAAAGCTCTCGATGCTGGAGGAAAAGACAATATTACAGTAATTGCAGTGGATTGTAATGTTTAAGAAAAATTGTTTGCTTTTGTTGCCTTCTATGGCAATTCTATTTCTTGGAACGGCTGTTATAGAACTTGGGAAATATCCTATAATCAATTATTCACTATGGAGTTGTATTTTTGCAATTGCAATAGGGGCTTTCTGTATAGCTGGAATTTTGCAGAAATTTGCAGCAGATGCAGATCCGTATCTTTTTCCAATTGCGATGTTTTTGAGTAGCATTGGTCTCATTATGATTGAACGGCTTAAGGCTGCACTTTTTATACCACAAATACATTGGATTTTTATCGGGATGATCGTTTTTCTTTGTATCGTGTACTTTATAAAGAATATTCGTTTTCTTGTAAACTACCAATATCTTATAGGACTTTGTTGTTTGTTTTTACTTTGTTCAACACTTTTTCTTGGAACAGAAATTGGTGGGAGTCGAAACTGGATTGTTTTTGGCCCTTTTCAAGTACAGCCATCTGAGTTCGCTAAAATTCTTATTATTGTATTTTTATCAGCATATCTTATTGATCACAAGAATGTTTTATCTTTACCAAGCAATAAATTTTTGGGATTTCGCTGGCCACCCTTACGATTCATTGCACCATTGCTTTTAATTTGGGGTATCGCTGTTCTTATGTTTGTTGTGCAAAAGGATCTTGGATCGGCCTTGCTGTTTTTTGGCATTGCCATTTTCATGACTTATATGGCAACAGGAAATAAAACCTATGTGTTTATGGCATTGTTCTTTTTTATGATATCGTCTATAATCAGCTATCAGATTTTTGGACATGTTCGTGTGCGTGTCGCTATTTGGCTTCATCCATGGTCTGACCCCAATGGAATGGCCTATCAGATTGTACAGTCACTTTTTGCTTTTGGCTCAGGTGGCATTTGGGGAACTGGTTTTTCACATGGTCATCCGGATCTTATTCCAGCGGTTCATACGGATTTTATTTTTTCAGCAATTGCAGAAGAATTAGGGCTTCTTGGTGATATTGCTGTTATTCTTGTTT
>JBAYAD010000203.1:0-4784 GCA_041669965.1 Selenomonadaceae bacterium | reverse complement strand
CAAAGTAATCAAAATAGACCGAAGCCGTAAGCGGCATAATCTCAAATCGGTTCAAAAAAGACGGTGCGACCTTCACATTTGCAATTTTTTCAATTTCCGGCATGACCGTACTAAAAAAATCCCCCATACGATTCGGCTCGATTTTCAGATACTTTGAATTTTGGAAGGACTGGATAAGCGGCTTCGCATACTGCGAAAACTCTTCATCAACTTCATAAATACTATCATTCATAAGAAAATAATGATAGGACGCATCCAATACAACAAGGCCCTCCGCCTGCAATGCAATTCTGCCGCTCAGTGCATGATCATCTACCTGCAATGCAATCGGTGGACGTCCCTTTGCAATAGAAACCTTTCTTTCCTGAATTTCATTAAATACCAGCACAAACTTTTGCTCACCCATGATATCAAAGAATTTTTTTAAGTTGCTGGGTGACAGCTTGAACCGTTTTTGCTCAAAAATACTTGTCTGCGTCCCGTAAGATGAACGAAAATATGCACTATACGAAGCTATGCTTGACTCATCATCATAAGCCATACGAAGCAGATCCCATATTTTCTGTGATGTTCCCTCTGCAAAGTTATCCAATTTACTGTCTATCGTAAGTGCCTTACCAAAAGCAAGCTCACCGCTTCCCGTCATACAGGTGATAAGCGCCCTAATGTTGCGGACTACATATTCCTTTTCCCTGCCAATATGAAATTCCAGCCAGCACGTTGTATTACTGTACTCACGACTCACACAAAGTTTTGGTATAAGTGTAAGTGGCTGACGTTCTGCTCCTTTATCCAGTATTGCATCTGAAAAAAAGGAAAAAAGCCTACCCCCTTCACCCAGTCTCTGGTCACTTGCCACGTTCTCACTCTGCGAATTCTGAATGGCTTTCAAGAGTGCCACAACATGTTTACAAGCTCCTGAATAAAGCATTGCTGCCGGGCAATCACAGGCATACTCATCAACATAGTCACCATTTTTCGACAAGACTGCACTCACTTCATAGGATTCACTTCCATGTACAGCAGCACGATAGCTTAAAATATCCAAATCTGTTTTAGATATCGGCCCGACTGCACCATTTTCATAATACTTACACCCACGTGTATACGCAGCATCATTGGCCACTGAGCGAATCTCAATATCTTTTAGCATATTTATCTCCTCTGCCCTATTACGGCAATCATCTCTATCGTACCGGCATTTTACCGGATCTTCTGAAGAACCTTGTATTGTGCACAGACTTTTTTTCTGCATAAATCTACTTTGTTTTGCGTATTTTATATGCATATGATAAAATCATCATAGTTGTATTAGATATCCTTTTATTTTAACATTTATTTTTTAAGGGGTAAACTCCCTTTCAGAGAAAGATGGTTTTAATTCTACATGTATGAACGTACGCGATTTCTTATTATTCGCCTTAGCTCTATTGGCGATGTCCTGCATGCGACAACAGTCGCTCACAATCTTAAAAAGAAATATCCTCTGTGTCATATTACCTGGATTGTAAGCAGCATGTCCAGTGAACTTCTCCAATACAATCCTGATATTGATGAGCTCTTCATCTGGTCACGCGAGAAATTTGAAGCTGCCCTTTACAGTGGACACTGGAAAATATGCAAAGTTTCCATAAAAAAGCTTTGCATATTCTTTGCCCATCATACTTTTGATATCGCCCTTGATATTCATGGTCTTCTCATGACCGGTATCATCACGCGCATGAGCCATGCCAAAAGACGCATTGGTATGTACCACGCGCGCGAGTGCAATCGGTTCTTTATGCAGGAACGCGGCCCTAAAGTCAGCAGTCCACACAAAATTCATCATTACATGTCTGTTCTTGCTGCACTCGATGGCGAATCATCGCCGCACTATGATTATGATCTTATACTAAAGCTGCCATTGACACTCAATGACTTTGCTTTGCAGTTCTTTGCCGCAAATGGAATTGACACCTCACGCAAAATCTTAATGGTCAATCCTTATACAAGCTGGCCTGATAAAAATTGGGGAATAGATAAATTCGCGGTCTGCCTCTCTCATTTTCCGGCAGAGATTCAGATCATTCTTTGTGGCGCACCAGGTGATTGTAACGCAATCGCTGACATTATCGCAAAGCTCAACCGTCCGGCCTTGTCCATTGCCGGAAAGACAACTCTTCTTGAGCTCGCAGCCCTATTCCAGCATGCCGACCTGCTGCTAAGCGGTGATACAGGTCCGCTGCACATTGCCACCGCTGTCGGTCTTCGTACTATAAGTCTCTGGGGACCGACACGTCCCGAAATGTATGGTCCCCTTGTTGGTGACCATGTATTCATTTGCAGTGATAATATCTGTGTAAACTGTTGCAAAACAAAATGCCATCTTCATACAAATGCCTGCATGAGCACCATTGACCCTGCCGTTGTTGCTAAAAAAACACTTGAGCTTTTAGATAAATAAACCAAGTATAAAAAGAAGGCTGCAAATTGTTCCCGATTTGCAGCCTTTCTTTAGGAAAGGTCCCTATATGATTATGGTGTTATCTTAAATTGTTTCATGCTTTTCTGATCTAATAAGCGGTATTGCATACCCAATACCTATCCCGAGTACTGCTGGTACCATCCAGCCAAGATTTACGCTATACAGCGGTATATAGTGATTGAAAAAATTATTCACTGCTACTACCTGCAGCCCCGAAGCATTAAGACCATCAAATATACTAAATGCCAGCGTCAGGCCAATGCTCCAGCGATACATACTCTTACTTCCACCAACGATACTGTCAATCAAGGACAGTACTACCAATACGATAAAAACCGGATAAATTGCAATAAGGAACGGTACAGAAATGCGAATCAATCCTGTAAGCCCAATGTTTGATACTACAAAACTAAACAGTACACTCAAAAACAACACGCGCTGATAAGAAATCCTACCCTTCGTGATGTTATTGAAAAACCACGCACAGGAAGATGCCATACCGCAGCTCGTCGTAATACAAGCAAATCCAATAATTAAAGCCAGCAATATATTGCCGCCTGTACCAAAGAAAATATTTGCTGCCTGTGATAATATTATACCACCATTATCAGATAGACCAAGCACTGATCTGCTCGTCGCACCAAGATAGCTAAGTGACACATATACCATACTCATAAGCAGTACCGAAATACCGCCGGCAAAAATACAAACACGACCAATGGCACGCTTATCCGTTACCCCTTCTGCCCGAATCGCATTTACTACGATTGTACCAATGGCAATGGATGCCAATAGATCCATCGTCAAATATCCATCTTGAAACCCTTGCAAAAGCGGATTCGTTACATATTTACCTGTCGGCTCCATAAAACCACCAAGGGGCTGGCTAAATGCCTGCACAAAAAGCACGACAAGAAAAACAAGAAGAATTGGTGTAAGGATTTTGCCGACACGTGCCACAAGCTTACTCGGATTGAGTGCCAGAACATAGGTAAGTACAAAAAACAATGCAGTATAAATAAACTGCCCCAAAGACAGATTTGCATCTGACAAAAAAGGATGTATGCCAATTTCAAAGGATACGGCCCCTGTGCGTGGAATCGCAAATAAGGGTCCGATCGTCAAATAAAGTACACTAAGCAGCCCAACAGCGAAGGACGGATGTATATGATCCGCAATAAAGCACGTATAATTCCCGCCTGATAATGCAATTGCTACAATACCAAGAAGTGGCAGCCCCACTCCCGTGATGAGAAAGCCAAGAATTGCCACTACAAAATCATTTCCTGCTGCCTGACCCAGTGCCGGTGGGAAAATAAGATTTCCCGCTCCAAAAAATATCGAGAACATCATAAACCCGATAGATATTATTTCCGTTTTTGACAAAGACTTCATAAACCACACTCTTTTCAATTATCATAGAACATTTTTAAATCAGCCCATAAAAAAACATGCCATGAGATAACTCTCCGACATGAAATTCATGAGTTTCAACACCGCAATCTTTCCATGAATACATTATACCATAATCCACGGATATAGCCAAAGGCATTTATGTCCATTGCTTCGTAACTTCGTAAACTTAACGAATCATAACTTTTCTGCTATACTAAAAGAAAGAAATTGGAGGGATACCCTATGAACGACGATCTTGACGTAAGTGTACCACACGGCGTGGATCAAAACATAAAAATGGATATACTCGGCATGATTCATCTTGCTCAGAATCCATTTGAAATCATTTATCACATAGCCAAATATCTCGAAGAAACCTCGGCCGAGGCTGGTTATGCCGATATTGTCAAAGATAATATACGATCTGTCTATGGCCTTGCTTTAGGCAACAAGATGCTTCTGCAGGATGAATTGCAGGAAGTCATTGAACGCGGCAAGCGCATCAAGGAAGCCTACGATACTGGTGACTTTTCTGATGAAGAAAAAAAGCGCATTGAATTTGCTGTTGTGCTCCATCGCAAGCACGCAGAACGTCTCCGCGCACAAATTCACATGGAAGAAATCGAAAAAAACGAAAACTACTAAAAGCAAAACTCGGCAGTTGATTACTAACTTAAAAAGCACTCATAGATTGAACACTTTTTTCATGTGTCCTATCTATAGGTGCTTTTTTATATAATACAAGATTTTGAAAAAATATATGTGAGTAAAATTAATTTATTAACAATAGCACAGCTCGTACCCGATCTTACTTTTTTCTCAATTCAGCAGACTCATTTAACCACTGTTTTTCTAAATAACACCTTCCAGATGCAGCATAATCTGAGCAATAATAGTTGCAAAAATAAAAGTACCTGTATAGATT
>JBAYAD010000202.1:0-4802 GCA_041669965.1 Selenomonadaceae bacterium | reverse complement strand
TATATCAGTAAAGGTGGCGAAGAAATTGATATGCCGGATTTAATTGGTATGTCAAAAGTTGTTGCAGAAGAAAAACTCAAAAACATTGGCTTGAGTCTGGGACAGGTAACGGAACAATATGCTTCTGAGGCAGCGGGAACTGTTATTAATCAGTATCCCCGTTCTGGTTCAAAGATAACGAAAGGAAAGACCGTTGATATTGTTGTAAGTAAGGGTGTAAAAGTTCAGAAAGTACGTATTCCTGACTTTACTGGAAGAACACTTGAATCAGTAAAAGAAAACTTGTCGTCGTTTAATCTTAGAGTTGGAACTGTTACAAAAAAAATAAGTCGTCAGCCAACAGGTACGATAATTGGACAATCACCAGCGGCTAATAGTGAAATAACAGAAGGGACTTCTGTTGACTTGATTATTGCAGAGCAAGAAAAAGCAACAGAAAAAAATACTGGAAAAACAAGTAACGGGAAGGATTCAAATGTAAAGGATCCAAATAAACAAATGGATGCTGCAAAAAGTGCAAAGTAAAAATAAACTTGCAGGAGGAAATTGTGTATGATAGAAGGCCTTGTCATAAAAGCACATAATAGTTATTATTATGTGCAGACAGAAAAGCTAGTTACAGTTTGTCGTTTGCGAGGACGTTTTAAGAAAGACCATTGCTACGTTGTTACAGGCGATCGAGTTGAATTTGAACTGCTTGATGACAATACCGGGATTATTGAACGCTGTCTGCCAAGGACGAATCTCCTGCAACGGCCTATTGTTGCAAATATCGATCAGGTCGTTTTAACTTTTGCGGCAGTGCAGCCAAAGCTTCATCCATTATTATTGAATCGTTTTCTTGTTAATGCGGAATATTCAAATATAAAATCAATTATTATTTGTGTAAATAAAATTGATTTATTAAATGAGAATATGGATAATCTATTAGATTGCTATACACAAATAGGATATTCTGTAATTAAAGTGTCAGCAAAACAAAACATAGGTATTGATTTACTTAGAACAAAGCTTTGTGATAAAATCACTGTTTTTGCTGGACCTTCCGGTGTCGGTAAGTCTACTTTGCTTAATGCTTTGGACCCAGCACTTGCCCTTGTTACAGGTGAACTTAGCAATAAAATCAAGCGAGGTAAAAATACGACCATGTTGGCGCAGCTTATACCATTTTCTGGTAAGGGCTTTATTGTTGATACACCGGGGTTTAGTTCAACCGAGTTTACTGGTATTGGAAAATTAGATTTAGCACAATTTTTTCCGGAATTTGAACCATTTATTGGTCATTGTAAATATAATACATGTATACATGATTGTGAACCAATGTGTGCTATAAAAAAGGCGGTTGAAATAGGTACAATTACTTCACAACGTTATGAAGCTTATTTGAATATATTATCTGAGATAAATGACAGAAAGAAGGAATATTAATGATAAAAATAGCACCATCAATCCTTTCTGCAGATTTTGCATACTTGGCAAATGAGGTAAAAAAGGTTACAGATGCAGGCGCTGAATATATTCATATTGATGTTATGGATGGACAGTTCGTGCCTAATATAACAATAGGAGCACCTGTTGTAAAGGCTTTGCATAGAGAATCAAAGGCGATATTCGATGTTCATCTCATGGTAGAAAATCCGGAGCAACAGATTGAAACTTTTGCGGAAGCTGGTGCAGATATCATTACATTTCATACTGAAGCAGCAACACACATGCATCGTATTATACAGAATATTAAATCATATGGTTGTAAAGCTGGCATTGCACTAAACCCGGGGACTTCTTTATCCATGATTGAAGAAGTGATTTCTGATGTTGATATGGTTCTTCTTATGACAGTAAACCCTGGGTTTGGCGGACAGAAATTTATACCATCCATGCTTGATAAGATTGAACGTCTTAAAGATATCATTGATGGAAATGATTTTGTTGTCGACATCGAGGTTGATGGTGGCATCAATGCAGAAACTGCTAAAGAAGTTATTGCAGCTGGTGCCAATATACTTGTAGCCGGATCAGCTATATATGGTGCAAACGATGTGGCGGAAGCCATCGCATCACTTAGAAAATAATTTAATTTAGAAACCTTGGGGGGAATAGAATTGAAGGCAGTAGTATTACTTTCGGGCGGCCTTGACTCAACAGTTTGTATGGCTGTTGCTAAAAGCAAGGGATTGGATGTTTATCCAATCAGCTTTAATTATCATCAGAGACACAGTATTGAACTTGAAGGTGCAAAGAAGGTAGCAAACTTCTTTAATGTAAAGAAGCATTTAATTATTGATACAAATATGGAACAAATCGGTGGGTCAGCTCTTACAGATACAAGTATAGATGTGCCAGTAGGTGATGCTGCCCGTAGTGACATTCCTGTTACTTATGTACCGGCAAGAAACCTTATTTTTCTTAGTTATGCATTAGGTTATGCTGAAGTAAGCGGCGCTTCATATGTTTATATTGGTGTGAATGCGGTTGATTATTCCGGTTATCCGGATTGTCGGCCTGAATTTATTCAGAAGTTCCAGAACTTGGCAGATTATGCTACAAAGGCAACAGCAGCAGAGCATAAAAAAATACAAATTGTAACACCATTACAGGATCTTTCAAAAAAAGATATTGTTTTGCTTGGAATGAAGCTGCAAGCACCCCTGCAATTTACACATAGCTGCTATAATGGTGGAAAAAAAGCTTGTGGTGTATGTGATAGCTGCAAGCTTCGTTTAAAGGGCTTTGAAGAAGCAGGTGTCAAAGATCCTATTGAATATGCCTGACAGGAAGTTGGATTTCTTTGAGAGATGTACAAAATTGTTTAGATAAACGTGGCATAGCAATTCAAAAAGTTGGTATAAATGATGCGCATTTACCATTTTTAATAAAAACAAAGAGTTGTCTGTTTCAACAAGTATTGGCTTGTATAAAATTTACTGTTGATTTGCCAATGGAATATAAAGGCACTCATATGAGTCGCTTTTTGGAAATTCTTAATGTTTGGAGCCAGAAACCGGTAGCAGAGAATGAAATGGATTATATTCTTAATGAGGCTATGGAAAAATTAGAGGCACGTTCTGCTTATTTAAAGCTTGATTTTAAGTATTTTCTTGATAAATTTGCGCCAGTGAGTAAGCGCAAATCTGTACTGGATATTAATTGTTTTTTTTCTGCTAGTAAAAAACGCGATGAAAAAATGGAGTTTACACTGGGTGTAGAGGTTCCGTTTACATCACTTTGTCCATGTAGTAAGGAAATATCGAAATATGGTGCACATAATCAACGTGGACTTATGCGTGTACAGGTTCGCTTCGCAGAAAATGAAGAGTGTATTTATATTGAAGATCTTGCGGCTCTTATGGAACAGCAGGCTTCCTGTCCGATATATCCTCTCTTGAAGCGGGAAGATGAGAAGTATGTTACTGAAACAGCATATGAAAATCCAAAGTTTGTTGAAGATATTTTACGGGATCTTGTTCTGGTATTGCGGAATATTAAAGGTCTTGTGTGGTTTTCTATAGAATGTGAGAATTTTGAATCCATCCACAATCACAGTGCATATGCGAGTCATGTAGAGTTTGTGGAAAATTAAGGTTGGCGATACTTTATGAGAAATTTAATTGTGAATGCAGATGACTTTGGATTGCATAGTGATGTAAATCATGCTATTATCAATGGGCATAAGCAAGGCTGTATAACGAGTACTTCCTTGATGCCTACAGGGATTGCCATGGAAGAGGCTGCAGAGCTTGCACGTCAGGTTCCTTTGCTTAGCGTTGGTGTACATTTGACACTTGTTGCAGAAAAGCCTGTATTGCCGCCAGAACAAATATCAAGTCTAGTAGATGAACAGGGTCGTTTTTTTCCAGATCATATTGCTTTTATCAAGCGTTTTGTTCAGGGAAAGATAAGACTTGATGAGTTGAGAGCTGAATGTGATGCACAGATCTGTAAGCTTGAAAAAGCTGGCGTTGCAATTTCTCATTTGGATAGCCATCAACATTTGCATGTTTTACCGAAAATAATAGATATTTGTTTGGATCTTGCCAGAGAGCATCAAATATATAAAATGAGACTTCCAGCAGAAGAATATTTTTTTACGGGTGGGTATCCAGCCGATCTCAAACGGAAAATTGCACGTTGTGGTCTTTCATTTTGCGCGACGCTGGCCCGAAGTAAGGCAGCGAAGCGGCATATTATTATGCCAAAAGCTTTTTTTGGTATGCTGGCTGGTGGACATATGGAAGAAAAATATTTTTTAGCTGTATTAAATGTTTTAAAAGCAGAAAGCTCTGAGATTATGGTTCATCCAGGAATGCACTCTGTTCTTTTAGGCCAGATTTATGATTGGCAGTATCATTGGACAGATGAATTCCATGCGGTTACTTCACCTGCTGTCATGCATTATATTAAAGAAAATCATATAAATTTGATTTCATTTAAGGAGTTACTGCATGAATAAGTTTTACAGACGATTTATCTTTTTGATTCTTTTGGTTGGTATAATATCCGGCAGTGTCATTTATTTTACGGTTGATATTAATACACTTACAAATTTAACGGCTTTCAAACCTTGGTCGATTATACTAGCAATTGTCTTTGTTGGAGTAGGTCTTATGCTGGATGGCAGCAGACTTATGCATCTAGTAAAGATATCGAATGAACATATAACCTTGTCACAAGCAGTACAGGTTGTTTTTGGCAATTATTTTCTGGCACTTCTAACACCAGGAGCGACGGGTGGAGCTGTTGCACAGCTTATGTTTTTGCGTCACGCCGGAGTACCCGCGGGAAAGGCTACAGTACTTGTCATT
>JBAYAD010000201.1:0-4805 GCA_041669965.1 Selenomonadaceae bacterium | reverse complement strand
GTTCCAAGCCGATAAGCCCGGTACGGATGACCTCGAGAATCCCATAGGGTGACAACAGGCGCGTAAACGCTGTAACTTTATCATCATCTCCGGTAATCTCAAAAATCAATGTTGTCGGTTGTACATCAATGACATGTACGCGAAACAGCTCTGCCATTTTCAGCACATCAAGTCGGTTCGTGTCATCAGCCTTGACCTTTATCAAAGTCATTCCTCTATATACAGCTGCACTCGCGTCTAACCGCTGCACAGCAACAACATCCGGTAGTTTTTCCAGTTGCTTGATCATCTGATCAACAAGATACTCATCGCCATCAACAACAACTGTAATTCGGGAAAACTCAGTATTTTGCGTAATACCAACGGAAAGACTGTCAATATTAAACTCCCTGCGCGAAAACATGCTTGCAACACGGACTAATACACCCGGTTGATTCTGCACTAAAACTGATAATACATGTTTCATAATAAATAATCCTCCCAAAACAAAAACCGCCCCTGCTGTCAAAATATATCTTCTGACAACAGGGGCGGATATTCCGCGGTACCACCCTGCATTATACTCATGGTCATCATCGACCTTCATTAACGCTGAAATACGTCTATGCCTCCTAAAAGAATCGGCATAAAAGCTCCTGGGCGATGTCAAGCATCCTGTTCTACCGATTTACAGCGACCACCGGCTCTCTGTAAGAACGATCAGATGCTCTTTACCCTATCATTGCTATTGTTCATTGATTATATTACACACCGCTCTGTAAATCATGCGTAATCTTGTAAACATGTATACATTATTACAGTATTCATTGCATTTGTCAACATATTTTTGTAACTTTTTCCTGTTTTTTTTATTATTATGCGTAAAAAGTTCTTTCACGAGTGAACATTTAATGGTATATTCTTTGTACAATACAAGTATGCACAAGAAAAGTATTATTACTTTATTCTTCTAAACTTCTATGCTATGCTTAATCTAACGTAATACAAAGGAGCCTTTTCTATGATAAACCCTATTTTACTTGAACGCACAAAACAACTGCCTTCGATTGTACAGCCCTTGCTGCACTGGTACCACAGCCATGCACGTGTACTTCCCTGGCGTGAAGAACCAACACCCTACCGTGTCTGGATCTCTGAAATCATGCTGCAGCAAACACGTGTAGAGACTGTAAAACCCTACTTCGAACGTTTGATTATCGCACTGCCAACAGTCCAGTCACTTGCAGCCGTATCACTTGATGTACTCTTCAAGCTTTGGGAAGGTTTAGGGTACTATAATCGCGCCCGTAATCTCAAAAAAGCTGCTGAGAAGATTGTCGCCGACTATGCTGGCACAATTCCCTGCGACTTTGCTACTCTGCTCACACTTCCCGGCATCGGCCGTTACACTGCAGGTGCTATAAGCTCGATTGCCTGTAATGAAAGGCAGCCAGCTGTTGATGGCAACGTACTGCGAGTCATCATGAGGCTTATTGCCTCACCTATTGATATTCGCAAAGAAAGCACGAAACGCAGCATCGAAGGCGAACTGCTAAAATTTATGCCAGCAAATAAAGATGCCGGTTTTTTCAATCAGGCGCTTATGGAACTTGGTGCTACGATCTGTCTGCCAAAAGGCGCAGCACACTGCACAGACTGTCCTCTGCGTACGCTCTGCCTTGCCTATGATGAATCGCATGTCACTGAGCTCCCTTTCAAAAGCAACAGTACTCCTCGTACCGTTGAAAAGCATACCATACTCGTTATTACCAGGGGAAATCAACTTGCAATCAATCAACGCAGCAGCAAGGGACTTTTAGCCGGACTATGGGAACTCCCTAACATAGACGGACATCTAACACCATTCCAGCTTTCAGCAGTATTAGCTCAAAAGGGATTGCAGCCTGTTTCCATAAAGGAATTATCACCGGCAAAGCATGTTTTTTCTCATATTGAATGGCAAATGATTGGCTACTCCATTCATTTATCCGAAACTATCATTAGAGAAAATCCTCTTCCTTACACAACCCAAAAGCATGTGGAGCCTCTATCTCCTCTTTTCTGGGTCACTGCCGCTGAACTAAACTCTGTTTACAGCGTTCCCACTGCTTTTAAACACTATCTTTCAATGTTTTTACAAAAACAATCAGACTTTTTGACATAGAATGACCTTATTACATTAAAACTTACATATCACAATGCCAAACAGATCAGAAAGCTTTCTAAAAAATCAAGCTTCGTATTAGATAATTAAAAAAGCGCAAAATAAAAGCCGCAAATCAAATTTGATTCGCGGCTTTTTGCCTTTATCTGTTTTTTACTCTGCTTTATGACGCATATGTGGGAAAAGCAGCACATCACGAATAGATGCACTATCCGTAAGGAACATAACAAGACGGTCAACACCAATACCAAGACCACCCGTAGGGGGCAAACCGTATTCGAGCGCTGTTACATAGTCTCTGTCCATCATATGTGCTTCATCATCGCCCGACTCACGCTGCGCTACCTGTTCAAGAAAGCGGCCTTCCTGATCGATCGGGTCATTGAGTTCCGAAAAGCCATTAGCAAGCTCCCGTCCATAGATAAAAATTTCAAAGCGATCCGTGATATCCGGATTTTCTTTATTACGCTTTGCCAGCGGTGATATTTCCGTTGGATGCCCTGTAATAAAAGTCGGCTGCATAAGTGTTTCTTCTACTTTTTCTTCAAAAGCAGCGTTCAAAATACCACCAATGCCATGTTTTTCCTCATATGGCACATGAATTTCATCTGCCATCGCTCTTGCTTCTTCTACTGTTTTTGCACTGAGAAAGTCCTTACCTGTTGTTTCTTTGACAATATCATTCATGCTGATGCGGCGAACCTTCGCAAGATCGATTTCTACACCCTGATAGTTGATGACCGTTGTACCAAGAACTGCTTTAGCCGCGTCAACAATGATGCCTTCTGTGATATTCATAAGATCGTTATAATCAGCATATGCCTGATAAATTTCTACCGATGTAAACTCCGGATTATGTCGTACATCAATGCCTTCATTACGGAACACACGGCCAAGTTCATAGACCTTTTCCAGTCCGCCGACAATAAGGCGTTTGAGATAAAGTTCCGGAGCAATACGCAAGTAAAGCTGCATGTCAAGTGCATTATGATATGTCACAAAAGGACGTGCTGCCGCGCCGCCAGGAATCGAATGCATGACAGGTGTTTCTACTTCAAGAAAATCACGACTGTCAAGATAACTGCGGATTGACTTAATAATCTTGCTGCGCGCAACAAACGTATCACGCACTTCCGGATTAACAATAAGATCAAGATAGCGTTGACGATAACGTACTTCGACATCCTTAAGACCATGGAATTTTTCCGGCAGCGGACGAAGTGACTTCGCCTGCAGCTCAAAAGTATCAACCTTAACCGTAATTTCACCACGATGTGTCTTAAATACGGTTCCCGTAATGCCAACAATATCACCAATATCGAGAAGCTTAAACTGACTGTATTTTTCTTCACCAACAACATCCAGCTTGAAATAAACCTGAATATTACCCGAAAGATCCATAAGCGTCGCAAAGCTTGCCTTGCCATGTCCACGAATTGCCATGAGACGGCCCGCAATCTTTACCTTTTTAGCACCATCTTCGTCTTCAAGTTCTTCGAAATGTTCAATAACGTCCTTTGCATGATGTGTAACCTCAAAATGGCGGCCAAATGGTTCAATACCTTTGTCCGCAAAAGCTGCCATCTTTTCACGGCGAACCTGCATCATTTCATTAAGCTCTTCGTTTTGTAGTTGTTCTTCCTTCTTTTCTGCCACTTTCATAACTCCTATCTATTATCAATCTGCCTTATCCCTTGATTTCCAGAATTTCATACTTAAGCGTCCCCGCCGGTACATGTACTTCTACGATACTTCCGATCTTCTGTCCAATAATCGCCACACCTACCGGTGATTCATTAGATATTTTTGCTTCGGTCGGATCTGTTTCTGCTGAACCAACAATAGTGTATTCTAGCTTTTCATCAAATTCAAGATCACGAATAACAACTCGATTACCTACATGAACAACATCCTTTTCCGATGTATCATCTTTAATAATATCGCTGTTTCTAAGCATTTTTTCCAGGGTCAGTATCTCACCTTCAATAAAGGCCTGTTCATTTTTTGCGTCTTCGTATTCTGAGTTTTCACTGATATCACCAAAATCAATTGCCTGCTTGATTCTTTCCGATACTTCGATTCTACGTACACTTTTTAAATGTTCCAGTTTTTTTTCGAGTTTCGTTAAACCTTCTTCGGTCAGCATTACACGCTTATCAGCCATTTGTCATGCGCTCCTTTATTCTTATAAATTGAAAATGAAAGTTGAAATGAACCAGACTCCTGTGCTTTCATTCCCAATCCATAACTTTCATATGACATTAGGACAAACATAAAGGAGTGTCAAGTGAGCACTTGACACTCTTTCTTATTATCCTGATGATTACTAAGTATTATATGTTTTTTTTATTACTTTGTCAATTTTATCATTTTTTGCAAAATCACAACAAAATCCTCCCGCTTTTCAGCAGTATTAAAACATCCCCGAAGCTCAGCTCCATGACGCAGCCCCTTCGTATACCATGTTGCATGCTTACGCATTTCGCGCGGACCAATGTAATCGCCTTTATACCGGATGAGCATATCAAGATGACGCAGTATAACCTCAGCCCGCTCTTCAATCGTTGGCTCCGGCAGCTCAACCCCCGTCTGCAAAAACTGGGTGAATCGTCGAAAAATCCACGGATTCCCCTGGGCTGCCCGACCAATCATAACACCATCG
>JBAYAD010000200.1:0-4812 GCA_041669965.1 Selenomonadaceae bacterium | reverse complement strand
TCCATTGCTCCCAAAAGCGTGCCTTCATTGAAATGAGCCGGTGGTTTTGTCTTGCCTTGTGTGATTTGCAGCCGCTCGATTAAAAGCTTTGATTTTTCTTCAATTTTCGGTAAAATCTGCTCAGACAGCGCCTCTACTTCGTCTTCGTCATCGTTTCCATAAACCTCACGCCAGCCAATTGCTTTAACAATGCGCCCTTGCGCCGCAAAAACCGCATCTCCAGCCACAGCTTCCAGCGTTGTCTGTTCATATTCATACGGTGGATAAAGCACCGCAATAAAACGCCGTACAACGAGATCATAGATACGATGTTCCTTTTCACTAAGTGCTGTAAAATTCACAAACTGCTCTGTTGGAATGATCGCATGATGATCTGACACTTTTGTATCATCGACAAAATGCTTACTCGCCTGAATCTTCTTTGACGCCTGAAAAGCAATGCGTGAATACGGACCTACACCGCATGCCTTGAGGCGTTCTTTTAATGTCGGTACGATATCGGCTGTAATATAGCATGAGTCTGTCCGCGGATACGTGAGAATCTTATGTGTTTCGTAAAGTTTTTGCATAATTGACAGAGTTTCCTTGGCTGAATAAGAAAAAATCCGATTCGCATCACGCTGCAGGCTTGTTAAATCATAGAGCATCGGCGCAAACTTTTTTTTCATCGCTCGCTCGATTTTTTGTAACAGAAGCGAAGATCCTTGCAATTTTTTCTGTAATTGTTCCATGCGTGCCTTATCAAAAACTTGAAAACTTTTGTTTTTTTCATCCTGCCAGGTAAAAGCAATACCTTTGCAGTATACCTTAAGACCATAATAATCTTTCGACACAAAGCTGTTTATTTCTTGTTCTCTGGCAGCAATAATTGCCAGTGTTGGTGTCTGTACACGCCCACAGGAAAGCTGTGCATTAAACTTACAGGTTAGTGCCCGTGTTGCATTAATCCCTACATACCAGTCCGAAGCAGCTCTTGCCGTCGCTGAATGATAAAGATTTTCAAAACTCCTGCCATCTTTCAAATGGGCAAAACCATCTTTGATCGCCTTATCCGTTACTGATGAAATCCAAAGACGTTTTAATGGCTTATGAATTTTTGCCTTTACAAGAATCCAGCGGGCGACAAGCTCGCCTTCGCGTCCTGCATCGGTAGCAATAACGATCTCCGTAACATCCGGGCGACGCAGCTGTTGCTTTACCGTCTGATACTGCCGCATAGTCTGGTGTATAACAACAAGCTCCAGCTCATCCGGCATA
This sequence comes from Selenomonadaceae bacterium, assembly GCA_041669965.1. GTDB lineage: Bacteria > Bacillota > Negativicutes > Selenomonadales > Selenomonadaceae > UBA1792. The sequence continues at coordinate 3,555 of JBAYAD010000200.1, read as the reverse complement.
ATCGGCAGATCATCAATACGCCAGGATTTATATTGCTCACCATAGGCCTCTGGATCAGCAAGCGTCACAAGATGACCAAGTGCCCATGTCACGATATACTTATCCCCCTCCAGATAGCCACTTCCACCCTTCGTGCATCCAAGCACTCGGGCAAGATCTCTCCCTACGGAAGGTTTTTCTGCCAATACACAAATTTTGCTCAACATTGTACTCCCTTTCCTATCTTCAATACTTCTGTAACAAAGCATTTTTATCCATTTCTTCTCTATGTAGTATAGCATATCTTGCCTTAGAAACGCATTAAAAAACCGCTTTTCAAAAGAAGTTAAGAAAAGCGGTTTTTTTTAAATTTAAAAAATTTTACAAGATTCTTTGTAAAATTGAGAATACAACAAGGCCTACAACAATACTTTTTGCCAATGATTTTGTTCGTATTGCAACAATAAGCACAGCAAAAGAAGCTAAAAGATTAATATTAAGTAAACTGAAATTCAATGTATGATCTGCACCAATAAATATCTCCGAAAATACAAGTGCACCAAAAACAGAAGTTGGTACATATTTAAGCCAACGCTCAAGAAATGGTGATATTTTCATCTTTAATAAAACGAACGGCGGTAATACCCTTGGTATATAGGAAACAACACACATCCCCAGTGTACAATAAAAAATATCTGCACTCGTCATTTTTTTTCACACCAGCCTTCTATAATACATCCGAGCGTTGCTGCCACAACTGTTGCCACAACAATATACAATTTGTGATCCAAAAAACCTGACAAAACAAGTGCCACTATACCAGAAAACACACCTGTCAATACAATCATGCGATTTCCGAAGTAAAAAGACCATAGACCAATAAACATTGCTATAAGGGTATAGCTGACCACTGTTGTGTCTACAACAATAATATTTCCCGCAACATTTCCCAATACATTACTGAAAACCCAGCAGCCATGTGCTAATATATTAACACCTAAAGCCTTTGACGGATCCCAATGTTCTTCTGAGTTTGTGAATTTGTTTAAGTTTACGGCAAAAGTTTCATCTGTAATTCCCTGCGCAAACACACCAAAATATTTTCCTGACTGTTGCATAATATACGTTGCAAGCGTCGAGCTGTAAAGCACATGACGTAAATTTACGATAAATGTCGTCATTATAATTGACGGTATGGATGCCACTCCGCTTCCCATCATTGCAAGTGCAATAAACTGTCCGCTTCCAGCAAAAACAAGTACAGACATAATACCAATCTCTGCTGGCGATAATCCAACCTTTTGTGATAATATTCCCCCCGCAAATCCCAATGGCAAATAACCAAGCCAAATTGGCCATACAGCTTTCATAACCGTTTTATCAAACACACATTGTATAATAATAAGCGCCTTCTCTCAAATGCTTAAAAATATAAGTAATTATAGCAGTTATTCTTTATAAAAAAAGTAAATATATGCTATTTAATTTATTATATATACTTTATGTGATAAATTCAAGTTGTTTTCAAGCAATTATAACAATATTCCTTCTGCCGTTGTTTTATTATAAAAAAAGATACGAAAAGCAGTCCGTTTTAGGACAATTTTTCGTATCTTTTAATCTTTAAAATTTGACAAAATTTCCTTTTTCAAATACAGTTATCTTTCTGCCAGTCTCTGTTGTCCCAATGATCTCGAGATCAGAGGAGCCAATCATAAAATCCTCATGTACAAGAGAATCATTGACACCAGCTGCAGCTAACTCGATTGATGTCATTTTCTCACTGCCTGTAAGACACGTTGGATAAGCCTTGCCCAATGCAAGATGACACGATGCATTTTCATCAAACAATGTATTAAAAAAAAGTGTACCGCTCTGCGAGATTGGTGAATCATACGGCACAAGTGCCACTTCACCAAGACGACAGGATCCTTCATCCGTCTTGATAAGCTGACCCAGAATGTCCTGCCCCTTATCGGCTTTATAATCAACAACAACGCCATCCTTAAAGGTCAGTTGAAAACCTTCAATGAGATTACCATTATAACTAAAGGGTTTTGTTCCAACAACCGTGCCATTTACACCATCACGCTTTGGCAGGCTATAGACTTCCTCCGTTGGCATATTTGCTACAAAAAGAACCTTCTTCGTTGTGTACTCTGCACCACCTGCCCAAATATGCCCCTTGGGCAATTCTACAGTAAGATTTGTACCAACACTGTTACAATAATGCAGCGAAACAAACCGATGTGCATTCATAAAATCAGCCGCCTTTGCCAGAAAACCGACATGTTTCCTCCAGTTTTCTACCGGATCACTTGCTTTATCAATGCGAACAACCTTGAAAATTTCCTGCCATAACCTTTTAACTGACGTTTCTACCGGTACATCCGGAAACACCTTCTTGGCCCAGGCTATTGTCGGAATCGACACAACGCACCAGGCATTTTCATTATTCATCATGCGCTGACGATACTCGATAAGTGCGGCCCCTGCCGCCCGCTGGCTCATTGCCAGACGATTCGGCGCAACCTCCTTGAAAATCTCCGGATCTTCTGCATAAATAGAAATAAATGCCGCTCCTTGTTGTGCATAATCCATATAAAACAGCCGTCGCCACTCCGGAAATTCACTAAATATACTTTCTTTCCCCATTGTGTAACGCAACTTTGCCAGCTTCTCATCTTTCCAGTTTACAATAACATCATGTGCACCGATTGTGTAGGCTTCCTCAGCTAAAAGCCGCGCAAAGTCTGCACACTCAAGAGGTGCGTTAATAACCAGCAGTTGATCTGGCTGTAAATGAACACCCATCTTTATAACAAGATGAGCATATTTTTTTAAAAGATTTTTCATTATAAGTAAAAGTCTCCCCCTGATATTTTATTCCAACAGCATCCGTACTATATCGGAGCGGCTGATGATGCCCATAAGACGCGTACCATTCAGCACAGGCACACGCTTGATATGGTACTCCAGCATAATCTCACCAACCTTGCTCACATCAGTATCTTCTTGTACAGAGATAACTTTCTCAGTCATGATTTCCTCAGCTGTAAACGCTGACATCTTCTTAAATGCTGCCTTATACTCAGAAAGGCCATTGTAATAAATAATTGCCCCAAGAATATTTAAAGCATCTGGCATCTTCGGCATAACTTCTTTGTGTAAAAGATCCCCTTCACTGACCATGCCAAGTACACAGCCAGCATCATCAACAACGGGTAATCCTGAAATCTTATGTTTTAAAAGAATCTTTGCTATTTCACGGATTGTTGTCTTCGGACCTATCGTAACAAGATCACGTGCCATAATATCTTTTGCCTGCATAATAACATCTCCCCTTTTATTCTGCAAATTAATATACAAATTTTCTGTCTTCCGCTCTATATTATTTTCGCTTTTACTATACCTATCTCCTGCAAAAAGAAATATTTTTCACAAACCAGCAGGATTTTTCCATTAAATATTTAATTTTATTCTTATACAGATAGCAGAGTAAGTGAATGTGCGTTAAGTGTCGGATGAACGGGGAGTTGACATCTGAACGAAAAGTTTTTGAGCTTGCGGTACATT
>JBAYAD010000199.1:0-4822 GCA_041669965.1 Selenomonadaceae bacterium | reverse complement strand
GCAGAGCTGATTAAGCAAACAATCAAATTTATGACGAATTGATAGAATGCTTAAATTCTTAAGTGAATAAGTTGATTGACTTAAGGAAAAAGACAAATAAAATATTTTAATATATGAGTTTTATGTACGTTTTTACTGTATCAAAATACAGAAGAAAAAGAAAACTATTATCTTTTTAGAAAACATGGTACAATAAAAAATAATAAGAGAATGTGTTTGTATGACGATATAGGGGGATATGTGATATGACTTGTAATAGGGATAACCGCATTGTCATCAGTGAAGTAATGATGCCGAGCCAAACAAATCCAAATGGCAACGTACATGGTGGGGAAATCATGAAAATGATGGACTCGGCAGCATATGCAGCATCGCGCCGTTATGCGCGAGCAAATGTAGTAACCGCGCGTGTAGATGAGCTTGAGTTTCATCTGCCGATTTTAATAGGGGATCTTGTTGTTTGTACAGCAGATATTGTATTTGTTGGACATAGTTCGATGGAAGTTGCTGTTAATGTAGAGGTAGAGGATCTTGAGCATGAAGGGAAGCCACAGCGCGCTCTTTCTGCATATTTTACGATGGTTGCTCTTGATCGTAATGCCCGGCCAAAGTCTGTGCCACCACTTTTGCTCGATACAGAAGAAGCACGTACGGCCTTTGAAGAAGGAAAGCAGCGTTACGAGGATCATAAAACGAAGAAAAAACAGCAGATGATTGATGCAAAGGCCGCACGTGCAGCGCGCACGACGGTTCGCACGACGGCAGAAGCGAAGAAAATAAAGTAAGTGTAATTATAGTAATATAAATGAAAGGCATGGGGATGGAAATATTCCTGTGCCTTTTTATGTGCAGTGCATAAAATATATTTTCTTTTAACTTTACATAAAAATAAAAATAACAAGAAAAACTTGCAAAAAATGTTTCGCTGTGTTATCCTGTAAAAGATAAATGAAGAATATAATGCAAAATGCGTTGCAGAGGAACAGTAGGAGCCGGAATGTGTGCAGAGAACTGCTGATTGGTGAAAAGCAGTCACGAAACGGGTTTGAACTCACCTTGAAGCAGCTCGCTGAAAATAGTAGGTGGAGCCGGGAACTGACCGTTAAAACAGGAGGATATGATTGTATCCGGAATGAGTGCATGTCTTAATGGCATGAAGTAGAGTGGTAACACGTAAGCCTTGTCTTTCGTCTCTTTTTTGAGATGAAGGGCTTTTTTTGTTTTCAAAATTAATTTAGTAATAGTTGAGATGGGAGAGATTTTTATGGAAAAATGTGCAAAATATAGAAAAGGCTATTTTTTACCGCCGACGGTGGATATGGGTTGGGCACAGAAAGAATGTCCGGATAAAGCACCCGTATGGTGTAGCGTAGATCTTCGCGATGGTAATCAGTCACTTATCATTCCAATGAGTCTGGATGAAAAAATTGAGTTCTTCAAAATGCTTGTGAAAATTGGTTTTAAGGAAATTGAAGTTGGTTTTCCGGCGGCATCAGAAACTGAATATGCATTTCTTCGAAAGCTTGTTGAGGATGATCTCATTCCTGATGATGTAACAGTGCAGGTATTGACACAAGCGCGTGAACATATTATAAAGAAAACATTTGCAGCACTTGAAGGTGTCAAAAATGCTATTGTTCATGTATATAATTCGACTTCTGTTGCACAGCGTGAGCAGGTTTTTCGTAAAACAAAGAAAGAAATCAAGCAGATTGCCATTGAAGGGGCTAAGCTCTTACAGGAACTTACGGAAAAGGCTGGAGCAAAGTATCGTTTTGAATATTCGCCGGAAAGCTTTACAGGAACAGAACCTGAATATGCGCTTGAAGTCTGTAATGCTGTGCTCGATGTCTGGAAGCCAACGGCGGATTGTAAGGCAATCATCAACATCCCGGTAACTGTTGAAATGTCGATGCCTCATATCTATGCTTCGCAAGTTGCTTACATGTCACAGAATCTTATTTATCGTAAAAATGTTGTGCTTTCTCTCCATCCGCATAATGATCGTGGCTGTGGTGTAGCTGACTCGGAAATGGGAATTCTTGCGGGAGCTGATCGTATTGAAGGTACACTTTTTGGCAATGGGGAACGTACTGGGAATGCTGATATTATCACGATTGCTATGAACATGTTTGCGCTTGGTGTTGAGCCAAAACTTGATTTTAGTAATATGCCGGAACTTATCGAAATGTATGAACGCGTAACCCGGATGCAGGTCTATGCACGTCAGCCGTATGCAGGGGAACTTGTTTTCGCCGCGTTTTCCGGGTCGCATCAGGATGCTATTGCTAAAGGTATGAAATGGCGTAATGAAAAAGATCCGGATCATTGGACTGTTCCATATCTTCTTATTGATCCTAAAGATGTCGGGCGGGAGTATGATGGCGATGTCATTCGTATCAATAGCCAGTCTGGCAAAGGCGGGGTAGCCTATCTCATGGAACAAAAATATGGTCTTGATATGCCTAAAAAGATGCGTGAAGACTTTGGCTATTGCGTCAAAAATGTTTCCGACCATAAGCATAAAGAACTTATGCCGGATGAAATTTATCAGATTTTCCAGGATGAATATGTTAATATTGAAGCACCCTATAAACTTATCGATTTTCTGCTCAAAAAACAGCCCGATGGTACGCGTAAAGGGGAAGTTGATATGGAAATAAATGCAAAAGCTGTTGCTTTTGAAGCAAAAGGGAATGGCCGTCTTGATGCGGTGAGCAATGCAATTCAGTCAAATCTTGATGTGAAGTATTCAAATCTCACCTATAGTGAACATGCCCTTGAAATCGGCTCGACATCGCGGGCTATGGCCTATATTGGTATTACTGGCGAAAATGGAAAAATTGCCTGGGGAGCTGGCATGGATACGGATATTATTACTGCATCTATTATGGCACTTTTTAGTGCGATCAATCGTATGAAGTCTGCAAAATAATAAAATATAGAGTAAGTTAGAAGTTGATTCCTGTTGGATATAGGAGTCAGCTTCTTTTATAATATGGTGAAGCAAGTGTATGGGGGAAAGTCGTTAGAAATTATTTTAATAATGAAAAAAACAGAGATATCAAACAGTTATATTGCATTTCTATTTGTTGCAAAGAAAAATTTTGGGGTCTATGCTATAATAGAAAAATGCAAAGATGAGTTGTATTTACAGAGTTAGGGGATATGTTTTGAAAAAGATTATTTTGACAAGCGGGCTGACAATTGTTTTATTGTTGCTTGGTTTGTTTTTGGTTGCAGGATATTTTATCGGCAGTTATTTTGTTGATTTTGCACTGTTGCGTGGTAATGCAGAAAACCCACAGGCACCGCCAGCCGCATGTGTGAAAATTCTTGATCCATCAATGATAAAGCCAACAAAACCAGCGTATGTTTCAGAAAAATGGGAGATGACCTCATTTGATGGGCTGAAGCTTGTTGCAACCCATTTCAGTCCGGATAAACCAAGTGATAAATGGGTTGTTATTGTACATGGTTATGGTCGCAATCAACAAAATGCCTGGTATATAGCAAAGCCTTATCTTGCACACGGATATCATGTGCTTACACCGGACCTTCGGGCTTCTGGTGATAGTGAAGGAAAGTATTTGACAATGGGGGTACTTGAGAGTGATGATATCTTGAGGTGGATTGAAAAGATTGCAGCAAAAGAACCACAGTCACGTATTGTTATGCATGGTGTATCTATGGGGGCAGCAACGGTTATGATGACAGCGGCAAAGCCATTGCCGGCGAATCTTGTAGCTGCCATTGAGGATTGTGGATATACGGATGTCTATACGATGTTTTCATTGCAGCTCAAAAAGCTTTTTGATTTGCCTGCATTTCCACTTATGGATTGTGTAAATATTATGTGCCGCATTAAAACGGGATTTTTTCTAACAGATGCGGCTCCGATAAAAGCTGTACCACAAACGAAGGTGCCAATGCTGTTTATTCACGGTGATGCGGATGAACTTGTTCCATATACGATGATGCAAGAGCTTTATAATGCATCGGGAGCACCTGAAAAAGATCAGCTTACGGTAGCAGGTGCTGGTCATGCAGCGGCAGATCAAAAAGAATACAAGCAATATTACAAAAAAGTTTTTGGCTTTATTGATAAATATACAGAAAAAAATAAAATTAAACCTTTTTGACAAGGGAGGAATCAACGTGCGGGCAGTTGTAACAAGAGTAAAAAAAGCGTCGGTGGCAATCAATGGAAAAATCAATGGACAGATAGAGCAGGGCTTCCTTATTTTATTGGGAATTGGTCCAGCAGATACACAGAAGGAAGTAGTCAAGCTGGCAGATCGAGTCTGTGGCACACGTGTGTTTGAAGATGAAAATGGAAAAATGACTCTGAATCTCGAAACTGTAGGCGGCGATTTGTTGATTGTTTCACAGTTTACACTTTTTGCCGATCTAAAGAGCCGTCGACCAAGCTTTTCGGGAGCTGCAAAGCCAGAGCTTGCACGGACGCTCTACGAAAAATTCATAAAAGAGTGCGTAGCAAGGGGGTTTCATGTTGAGCATGGTGAGTTCGGTGCGGATATGCAGGTTGCCTCTATAAATGATGGACCCGTTACTTTGCTTTTTGACACGGATACTTTGTGATAGAAAATATAAAATAAATGAAATGTACCTACAAAATCATTAGAATAAAATAGTGTACTGTAAAAACATATGTCCATTAATAATTGCAAAAGCAATATAGTTTGCATGAAAATAATTTAAAAACCTATTGACGTGTAAACAAAACTCCTGTATTATAGGATTTAGTTAATTAATAAAGATAAATCATTGATTGGGAAATAGTAGCTATACATACTTTTGT
>JBAYAD010000198.1:0-4826 GCA_041669965.1 Selenomonadaceae bacterium | reverse complement strand
TATTGATACAGGCATATATAGCCTTTGCGTTTCCTCTTGTCAGCCTCCAGAATGGATATTTGATAATTCCCGGCGTGTTCCCACCTACACCCAGTTCCAAATAAAGCACTTTCGCATCCATGTGCTTGCGAATAAAGCTCTCATAGAGCGCCGCGTGTTCGTGCCAGCCCTCGTCCTCTACAAAGCGGTCGTCCTTGCGGAGATTCATGGCCATGGGTTTGCCACAGATGGGACAGCGCGGCACAAGCGCGGACGGAATGCGCATATCCATTTGCTCCGCCACCATCTGTCGGACGGCTGCTTCGTTGTCATAGGTTTTTTGACAGCATGGCTCGCTGCACTGCCACAGGCCGTAGTCTCCCTGCGTGTAGAAAAGCCGCTTCTTATCAAATCCGGCTTTATGAAAGCAGTGATCGACATTGGTTGTGAGCACAAAATAGTCTTTGTTCTTTACCAGGCGGAGCAAATTTTTGAACACCTCGGTCTCTTTTTCCACGGTCGTATAGCGGTTGAGCAGGATGTGACGGCTCCAGTACGCCCATTGTTCTTCGGGCGACGGGAACGGATAAAATCCGGCACTGTACATATCAGAGAGATGATATTTCGCAATAAAATCGGGGAAATTCTTCTCAAATCGATCTCCCGTGTAGGTGTGTCCGGCGGAAGTGGAAAGTCCCGCTCCCGCCCCAATTACAACAGCGTCAGCCTCGTTCAACGCCTGTTTCAGCCGCTCAATCTGCGTAGAGTAATTCACGGTATATTTTATAGTCTGTGTCTTTAAAAACATTGAATATCACCTTCATGCCGCCGTTCCGGCTTAAAAACTCTCTAACAGCCGCTACGGCAATCTGTGCGGCCTGCTGATTGGGAAAATTAAATACACCGGTGGAGATACAGCAGAACGCCACGCTGTGGAGCTTCTTTTCCGCTGCCAGCTCCAGACAGGCACGATAGCAACTTTGCAATTTGGCACAATGCTTTTTTGTCAAAGCTCCCTTTACAATGGGGCCAACCGTGTGTAGAACGTGTTGGCAGGGCAAATTGTATGCGCGTGTGATTTTGGCTTGCCCGGTGGGTTCTCCATGTCCCTGCGTCTGCATGAGCCGATTGCACTCGTCCCGAAGCTGCAAGCCCGCCGCAGAATGGATGGCATTGTCAATACAGCAGTGACAGGGTACAAAACAGCCTAACAACTCTGAGTTTGCTGCATTGACGACTGCATCGCAACGGAGGGTTGTAATGTCCCCTTGCCACAAATAAATACCATCTTTTATTGGTTTCAATTCGGCAAAATCGATGATACCTTTCCCCTTAATTTCCTCCTGTAAATACGCATCCTGTATCTCACAAAAATCGCAGCTTACAGCTTTAGGCATACGAATATTAAAAAGTGAGCGTAACATTTCCTTTTGCTGCTGTTCATCTACGGGTATTTTCATAGAAACATAGCTTGACTGCTCTTTTATTAGCTCTCTAATCAGCCAAAATCTTCTGTCTGTCTGTGTCAATGTATTATCACCTCAAATTCCATTGCTTTCCGAATTGGAACAGCTCATGCCACTAAATTCGCAATCGGCTAATTTTTCTTCCGGCAAACAGCAAGATCTGCGTTCTTTATCTACCAGTTTTTTAACATAATCAGTTGCAGGACTTTTGAGCAATTCTGCTGGAGGGGCGAACTGCTGAATTTCACCTTGATCCATTGCCAGCACCTTTGTTCCGAGCTTTAAAGCTTCTGAAATATCATGAGTCACAAACAAAATAGTGATTTTGGTCTGTTCATAAATTCGGTGCAGCTCTGACTGAAGCTGTCCACGAGTAATTTCATCCACCGCCCCGAATGGCTCATCCATCAACAGAATATCTGGCGAGGCAGCCAAAGCTCTTGCAATGCCGACACGCTGCTGCTGACCACCAGAAAGCTCCGCTGGATAGCGATGCTTTAATTCTTCTTCCAAACCTACAATATGCATCCATTTGCTAACGGCTGCTTTTGTCTTTTCCTTGTTTCTTTTGTTAAGCAGATTTGGTACATATGAAACATTCTGCTCCACCGTCATGTGGGGAAATAATACACTACCTTGAATAGCATATCCTATGTTACGGCGAAGCTGTATCATATCCATACCATTAATACTCTCACCATTTATAAGAATATCTCCGTCTGTCGGTTTAATAAGGCCGTTAACCATCTTCAGTGCTGTGGTTTTTCCGCAACCGGAGGAACCAACAATAGTAACAAATTCGCCTTTTTCAACTGAAAGATTGAAATTTTCCATAACGACTTTGGAATTATAGGATTTTTTTATATTTTTAAATTCTATAGCTGTTTGCATTTTTATTCCTCCCTTACTTCAAAATGTTTTTACTGCGCAAATATGTCTGTGCAACATCAATTGGTTCCTTGCCCTGTGTTTCTACTTCATAATTCATCTGAGCCATGTCATTGTCGGTTATAATTCCGTTAAATTTTTCAAGTATGCCTAAAAGCTCCGGATGCTCTTCCAATATCTCATTTCGTACAACATTTCCACAAAGATAGGAAGGGTAAAACTGCTTGTCATCTTCAAGCACGACTAAATCAGAGTCTGAAAGCTGACCATCCGTTGTGAAAATTACCATTACATCAATTTTACCTTGGTTAATTGCCTGATATTTTAATCCAATATCAAGATCCATAGTTTTCTTGAAGTTTAAACCGTACGCCTTGCACAGACTGTCATAACCATCCTCGCGCTCGTAGAAATCATACTCAGCCCCGAAAATAAGCTCATCAGAAACTCCATTCAGATCGGAATATGCTTCCAGATTATATTTTTCTGCCACTTCCCGACGGACAGCTATACCAAAGGTATTGTTAAAGCCATACATACCAACCCACTGCATATTAAGTTTATCAGCATATTCCTGCTGAATAACTGGGAATAAATCCTCAGTATACAGTCCGTTTTTCTCCAGTACCATATTCCATGCTGTACCAGTGTACTCGGGATAAATATCAAATTCTCCGCTTACCATAGCAGGGTGAATATTTGATGTTCCACCCCCTACGCCCTGTGTAACTACAACGTTAATATCAGTATCCTGCTCAATAACAAGCTTAAGCATTTCTCCCATGATATATTCCTCTGTCATAGGCTTTGTGGCAATATGTATTGTATCTTTCGTCCCAAATTGCAAAAATGATGCTCCTACAATCACAACGCATAAAGCAAGTGCCACTACTGCCATGATTTTGTTATGCTTCTTTGCTTTGACACTGTGCTTTTTCATTCGACGGTCTACGATACCAAGCAGAAAATCCATAACTAGAGCAAGAAGTGCAATCAACAGACTTCCCGTCATTGTCATGGCAGCATTGTTGGTAGTAATACCACGATAGATAGCAACACCCAGTCCTCCCGCACCGATAAACGAAGCAATACCAGCAAGTGCAATAGTCATTGTCACCATACTGCGAACGCCAGACATAATAACCGGCATTGCAAGTGGCAGCTTAATCTTAAAAAGTATTTGCAGACGGGTACTTCCCATGCCCTTTGCTGCCTCAAGAACAGCATCATCTATGTTGGTAATTCCCGTATGAGTATTACGCACCATTGGAAGAAGTGCATATATTGTCAAGGCTATGACAGCGGTTGTATTACCAATTCCCGAAAAAGGAATCAAAAAACCCAGCATTGAAATTGACGGTATTGTGTATAAGAAATTGATTACGCCCAAAGTTGGTTTGGCTGTCGCTGACCATTCACTTATAAGAATTCCTGTTAATCCGCCGATAAGAATAGCTATGCCAATTGCAATTAGCGATATTAAAAAATGCTCCCACAGAAGATTTAAAAAGAAACTGTTTTTTTCAATAAAAAGCGACCACATATCAATAAGCATTATTTTCATTCACCCCTATTTTTAATAGCTGATATAGGGCAATTCTCAAAGCAAAGCCCACAGTGCAGACAACTTTCCTGCTTGATTTTATATGGTGAGCCTTCCTCAATACACTGCTGTGGGCATATTTTTTTGCAAACGCCACAGCTAATACATGCATCGGTAATTAAAAAGCCTTTTTGAAAGATTTGCTCTTTACCAATTGAAAAAGTTTCGCGAAAAATAGGTTCTCTACCTAAATCGAAGCATTCAAGCTGCGCCTTTTCAATGCAAAAAGGTTCTAAAACGTAGCGGCTTTCCCCAGGATAAATATTGTTCATTGCTGGATTTTCATCTATTATACGGTCAATCCACTGTTTGGATTCAGATAGTTTTTCTGCCTTGCCAGTCATTCGCACCATCTGATATTGTGAATTCATCGCAGTAATCGCAACATTTCCATCAAACATCAACTGCTTATAGAACTCCTTGCCTCTTGCAGTACAAAAATACAGCTTTTCATTTTCTACAATCATCACATCAATTATACGTATCTGTGGCAAGCCTTTCTCATCTACAGTTGCAAAAGCTACATCCTTAACATCCCGTAGTATTTGCAGACATTCTTGTGCATTCATAGTTGTAACCTCCTGAATAAATTATAGTTATTGACATTTTTTTATTATGGTGCTATTATATCACTGTAAAGATATTTAGTAAAGTAAGCACTATTTTGTTACATAGTTACAAAATGATACTGTGCATGGAATAAGAGCTAATGGAGAGGTTATATATGAAAGATGCTATCGCAAACAGGCAGTTGCCTGCCTGTCCTGTTGAGACAACGCTAATGTTGCTCAGTGATAAATGGAAGGTTCTTATTTTGCGTGATTTGCAGAACGGTACAAAGCGTTTTGGCGAGCTTAAAAAATCAATCGGGAAAATCAGCCAGAAAGTTC
>JBAYAD010000197.1:0-4848 GCA_041669965.1 Selenomonadaceae bacterium | reverse complement strand
TGATGGCAGCGGTTGCCGGACTTGTTTTTTCAGCTCGTTTGAACTGTGCAGCACCTTCGGCTGGAACGGGGTTTGAACTTGATACAATTGCTGCTTGTTATATTGGGGGTGCTTCAGCAACTGGCGGAGTTGGTACGATTGTTGGTGCTATTGTCGGTGGGCTGGTTATGGGGGTTTTAAACAACGGTATGTCGATTATGGGGGTTGGTATTGATTGGCAGCAGGGGATAAAAGGAATGGTGCTCTTACTGGCTGTAGCCTTTGATATTTACAATCAAAATAAAAAAGTTTAATAAAAGTTTATGCAATAAAATAAAAAGAAGCTGTGCAAGTATACTCGCACAAGCTGAGAGGAGCAAATACAATGAAACAGGTAAGTGATAAAGCTTTTGTGAAATATGGCCGGGTGTTAGAACTGGATTGTCAGGAGATTTCTACGGTCATGGAAAAATATACGCCGCTGCCAGATGATGTAGTCTATATGCCTTCAGAGCTGCATCTTGAAGCATTGCCGGCTTTTAAGATTTTAGAGGAAGAAATATATGGTGGTATGCCAATTCAATTCGGGTATTGTAATGGCGATAACCATCTGCTTAACGCAGTTGAATATCATCGTAGTTCAGAAGTTGATATTGCAATTACGGATTTGATTCTGATTTTGGGATGGCAGCAGGACGTTGACCCTACGGATTATTCCTATGATACGACTAAAATGGAATTGTTCTTTGTGCCAGCGGGAACAACCGTTGAGCTTTATGCGACAACCCTGCACTATGCACCTTGCAGTGCAGGCAGTAAGTTTCGCTGTGGTATCGTTTTGCCAAAGGGAACCAATGAAGATTTAAAAGTTACCTTGGCAAAGAAGGGCGAAAACAAACTTTTGTTTGCTGCTAATAAATGGTTGATTGCGCATAAGGAAAGCGGGTTGGAAGCGGCCGGAGCGTTTATTGGATTGACTGGGAAAAATTTAAAGGTGTAAAAATGGTAACGTTATAAGGTAAAGTACAGAAAGGACAGGGAGAAAACAATGCGATATTTAGTAGGGATCGATGTGGGGACTTCAGCGACGAAGACCGTGCTGTTTGACGAAAATTGTCAGGTGATAGCGTCGGCATCTGAGGAATATCCTCTATACCAACCGCAAAATGGTTGGGCGGAGCAAAAACCGGAAGACTGGTATCAGGCGACGGTACATACAATTCAATCTGTTTTGACAAAGTCTAAGGTGCCAGCGGCCGATGTCAAAGGGATTGGATTATCAGGGCAGATGCATGGCTTGGTTATGCTGGATGCAGCAAATCAGGTTATACGGCCAGCGATTATATGGTGTGATCAACGAACAGCAAAAGAGTGTGAGGAAATCACGCAGAAGGTTGGGGCGGATCGCTTGATGGAAATCACGGCCAATCCAGCGTTGACGGGGTTCACGGCTTCAAAAATTCTTTGGGTGCGCAACCATGAACCGGAAAATTATGCAAAATGCCGGCACATATTGCTGCCGAAAGATTACGTGCGTTTTTGTCTGACTGGCGAATATGCAACAGAAGTATCGGATGCCAGTGGCATGCAGCTTTTGGATATACCAAATCGCTGCTGGTCGGATGAGATTCTGGGAAAATTGGAAATTGATCGGGCTTTGCTGGGCAAGGTTTATGAATCACCGGAAGTTACGGGAACTTTGACTGAGCAAAGTGCGAAGCTGCTGGGACTTACAACGGCGACGGTTGTTGCCGGTGGGGCCGGAGACAATGCAGCAGCGGCTGTTGGGACTGGTACGGTTAGGGATGGACGGGCTTTTACAACAATTGGTACAAGTGGTGTGGTTTTTGCGCACAGTTCTAAAATTACAATTGATCCGAAAGGGCGCGTTCATACTTTTTGCTGTGCTGTACCAAATTGCTGGCATGTTATGGGCGTTACACAGGCGGCGGGGCTGTCACTGAACTGGTATCTGGATAATTTTTGCACAAATTACAAAGAAAAAGCAAAGCTAGCCAATGTCAGTTTTTATGACTACATTAATCAAGAAGCGGAATCTGTGCCGATAGGAAGTAATAAACTATTGTATTTGCCGTATCTCATGGGAGAGCGAACTCCTCATCTTGATCCAAATTGTCGCGGTGTATTTTTCGGGTTGTCAGCGATTCACAAGCAGGCAGATTTATTGCGGGCTGTGATGGAAGGTGTTTCGTATTCACTGAAAGATTGTCAGTCGATTTTACAGGAAATGGGCTTAGAAGTTGAGCAAATGATGGCTTGTGGTGGTGGCAGCAAATCAGGACTTTGGCGGCAGATTCTCGCCGATATGTTCGGCTGTTCGGTAAAAACTGCAGTTTCGCAGGAGGGGGCAGTTCTTGGCGTAGCTATTTTGGCTGGTGTGGCAGCAGGGATCTTTACGGATGTACCGACGGCCTGCGATCGATTTATTGTACAGGATAAATCTTGTCAGCCAATCGAGTCACATCAAAGCTATTATGCAAAAGGTTATGCGCTTTATCAGCAGCTTTATGCGCAGCTTAAAAATCAGTACCGTTCACTGGCAAATTTATAGTTGAGAAAAGTTTAGAAGCGAATGCAAACACTCAGGGTGGTGGAGTCTTTATTGACGGGTCCTTGTCTGCAGGCTTTTTTAAATAAAAGGAATTTGACAATAAAAAGGAATGTGACAAATGTCGATAACGATTAAAAAAATAGCAGAAATATGCAATGTTTCGCGTGGAACAGTTGATCGTGTTTTAAACAATCGTGGAAATGTAAAACCGGAAACGGAAAGTTTCGTGCGAAAACTTGCTGAACAGATGGGATATGAACCTAATCCAGCGGGTAAAGCTCTGGCTGCAAAAAAGAAAAATATAGTAGTGGGGGTTGTACTCATTTCTGAGGGAAATCCATTTTTCGATGAAGTGATTCGCGGAATTCGGGATGCTGAAAAAGAATATACAGCGTATGGCGTAAGTGTTTTGCTTCAAACAATGCACGGATATGATGTGGAAGAGCAATGCCAACTTATGGAAGAGGTTGGTTCTCGGGTCAGTGCGCTTATTTTGAATCCAATTAGTGATCTTAGAGTACAGCATAAAATTGATCAGCTGGTGGAGCGGGGTGTATTTGTTGTAACGGTTAATACGGATATTGAAAACAGCAAGCGCAGCTGCTATGTTGGAAGTGATTATATAAATGGAGGCGAAACGGCTTGCGGCATTATGGGAGTCTTGACAAATGGGCAAGCTAAGGTTGGAATTGTAACGGGGTCCTTCAAAGTAGCCGGACATAATCAAAGAATTGCCGGGTTCAAAAAGTTATGGAGAAGAAATATTCACAGATCGAGATCTTGGAAATTGTAGAATCCGAAGATGATGATATCCTTGCTTTTGAGGTAACAAATCGCTTATTGCAGACTTATCCAGAACTGGATGCACTGTTTATTACAGCTGGTGGTGTTTATGGTGCCTGCCGCGCTGTTTTATCACAGATGCGACAGAAACATATTAAAATTGTTTCTTTTGATAGTGCACCTAATACGGTAGAAATGTTAAAACAGCAGGTAATCGATGTGACAATCTACCAGCATCCTTATACACAAGGCCAAAAAGCAATGCAAATGGTCTTTTCTTATTTGGTCAATGGATTGGATGTTAAAAAAGAAAAAAATATTCTGAAAAACGAAATAAAAGTTTTGGAGAATTTGTGAGAGGCTTTAGCATAGACTCTCTATTACTTGAAATGATTTTGGGCTAAAGCGTGTATAAAAAGTAAGATGAATAAGGCTTGTCAGCTTAACTAAAAAAGATAGATTAATTCAATTTGTTTTTTTAGTGGCTTAAATTTATACAAAAGAGGATGATTGTTACTAAATTACAAGCGACAGATGAAGACGATTTAAAACTTCAGGAAAAAATCGGCTACTCTATGGGCGATTTGGCGTGCAATTTAATTTATACTACAGTTTGTACCTATTTGCTTTTCTTTTATACCAATGTCTATGGGCTGGAGGCGGAAGTGGCTGCGACGATGTTCCTTATTGTCCGTGTAATGGATGCTGTTGTAGATCCAATCGTCGGAACTTTTGTTGACAAACATACGTTTAAACAAGGAAAATTCCGTCCGTATTTGCTATATGGAGCTATTCCTTTTGCTATATTGGGAATATTGTGTTTTACTACACCAGAATTCAGTGACGGTTTAAAAATTGTTTATGCATATGCTACCTATATTGGTCTGTCTTTGATCTACACGACAATCAATATTCCTTATGGTGCATTAACTGCAGCAATGACACGCAACAATAAAACGGTAGTTAGTATGACTTCGATTCGAATGCTGTGTGCTAATTTTGGCGGGCTGCTGGTGGCTTTTGGTGTACCAGTCATTGTAACTATGATTTCCGGCAAGTTTACGGGTGCTGATGCGAGATACGGCTGGCAGCTGACTATGGGCATTTATAGTGTTGTGGGGGCGTTGCTTTTATTGTATTGTTATTCAAATACAAAGGAACGGGTTAGATTGGACGTAAAAAATGATAAAAATGTAAAATTCAAAGATCTGTTTCATCAATTTAAAGTAAATAGACCTTTGGTAGTATTAAGTTTATTTTTTATTATTCTCTTTGGTATGAATGCAGTTTTTAATTCAATTGGTGTTTATTTTATTACGTATAATTGTGCTCGTCCTGATTTGGCACAATGGTATGGTTTACTGGGAACGCTGCCGGCATTCTTTTTGCTGCCAATGGTTCCAAAACTCAACAAGCTGCTCGGTAAGGTGAAATTACTGGAAATATCACTTTTTTTAGGTATTGTGGGAGCAGCGCTGCTATACATTGTCCCTGCAGACAATATTACGATAATT
>JBAYAD010000196.1:0-4878 GCA_041669965.1 Selenomonadaceae bacterium | reverse complement strand
GAACGCAGCGATGTCTGTGCTGTATCAGCGGCGGCTGTTGTTGGGGAAGCTATGATTGCATTTGTCATAGCAGAAGCTTTGCTGGAGAAGTTTGGCGGTGACTGCATGGCAGATGTTACGGCTGGAATGAATTCTTATAGTAAGAGGATTCAAGGTGAATAGCATGAAGAATATTGTATTGATTGGCTTTATGGGAACAGGTAAGACGAGCACGGGAAAACTTCTGGCAAATAAGCTGGGCTATGCTTTTATCGATATGGACAGCAAAATCGAAGCCGAAGGGAAAATGACAATTAAGGAT
The DNA here is from genome assembly GCA_041669965.1 of Selenomonadaceae bacterium. Classification (GTDB taxonomy): domain Bacteria; phylum Bacillota; class Negativicutes; order Selenomonadales; family Selenomonadaceae; genus UBA1792. The sequence goes on along the minus strand of JBAYAD010000196.1, from coordinate 4,577 downwards.
ATATTTGCCAGATACGGTGAGAACTATTTTCGCAAAAAAGAAGCTATGCTTGTACAGCAGATCGCAGAGAAAAAAAATGTTGTCGTGTCTACGGGTGGAGGGACTGTCATGAATCCGGAAAACATGATAATTTTACAAAAGATGGGGATTGTTGTCTCGCTGACAGCAGAGATTGATATTATTCTTGAACGGACAGGACGCAGGGGAACACGGCCTGTGTTGGATCATGCTGATGTAGGCGATCGTCGTGCGGCTATCGAAAATGTACTGGCAATGCGTGCGGCTGTTTATCAGCAGGCAGATTTTATTGTGGATACAAGTGCTCTTTCACCAATGCAGGTCACGGAAGAAATTATGCGGGTGATAAAGAAGAAGGATGTGGGGACACATGCGTAAGATAAAAGTAGCACTTGGTGCATCGAGTTATGATATTACGATTGGCTATTCTATTGAGCAGAAGCTTATGGAGTTTGTTTGTACATCAGGCTTTTCCGCAAAGGCTTTGCTTGTATCAGATGAGTTGATAGGATCACTCTATGGTGAAAAGGTATTGGGCATTCTTCGGCAGGCAGGACTTGAGGCTGAGATGTATCTTGTCCCGGCAGGTGAACGATCGAAATCCTTGGAGGTTGCAGAGAAACTTTACACAAAGGCAATTGAGCTCCGTCTTGATCGTAAGTCTGCAGTTTTTGCATTGGGTGGTGGTGTTGTCGGTGATCTTACGGGATTTGTTGCGGCAACGTATATGCGTGGTGTACCGTTTATTCAGCTACCGACAAGCTTGCTTGCTCAGGTCGATTCGAGTGTAGGTGGTAAGGTTGCGGTAAATCATCGTCTTGGCAAGAATCTCATCGGTGCATTCTATCAGCCATATGCAGTTTTTATGGATCTTTCAATGATGGCAACATTGCCAAAGCGTGAGATATATACAGGTCTTGGTGAGATTATTAAATATGGCATTATCTACGATGCAGATTTTTTTGTGTATCTTGAGGAAAATGTTGAAAAAATAGTAGCTTTGCAAACAGATGCGTTGGTCCACATAATTGCTCGATCTTGTGAAATTAAGGCGGAAGTTGTAAGTAAGGATGAAAAAGAAACCGGACTGCGTATTATTTTAAATTTTGGACATACAATTGCACATGCAATTGAAAGCGAAACTGGCTATACAAAGTACAACCACGGTGAAGCTGTTGCTATTGGAATGCTGGGTGCCGCAAAAATTAGTGAAGCAATCGGGTCGATTAATCATGATACGGTGGTACGTGTGAAGAATCTCATTGAACGTTTTCATCTACCAACAAAGGCAGCGGGCTGTACCATGGAAAAGATGTTTGCGACGATTTTCCACGATAAGAAGACAGTTAATGGCAAGGTACAATGGGTACTTATGGAGAGAATTGGTAAAGTCAGCGTCAAGACAAACGTACCAGATGTTATCGTACAAAAAATTATGGCAGAGTGCCTATCAGACTGAGCAAATGATGAATATAGGCTGAAAATTGTTTTTTGAGAATGATTTTTAATAGAAGTAGTGTGTTGTATATAGATACATCGTACTTGCTTTTTGCAGGGAAGATAGCAGATAACGGGACCTGTTATCAATATGTTTTATCTGGGCAGAATGATAATGTAAATACCTGCTTGCATTATATGGAATTTTGTGCTAACATTAATTTTATAAAGTTAAATAAAGTGACAGTCTTTGAGGCGGGGGGAAGTTCCCCACCGGCGGTAAAGCCCGCAAGCCATTTTGGCACGATCCGGTTAGTTTCCGGAGCCGACAGTATAGTCTGGATGAGAAGAGACTCGATTTAGAATACATGATATACAAGCAGGAGTTTATTTCCTATGTATTTTAAAGGCTGTTGAAGAGAGTAATCTTTTTGGCAGTCTTTTTTTATTTTAGTATTTAATGTGAGGCGATTTACAAATGCAGGATGAAGAATATATGCAAAAGGCTTTAATGATTGCTCGCTATGCCGAGGGGCGTACAAGCCCGAATCCGCTTGTTGGAGCAATTGTTGTAAAGAATGGCCGGATTGTAGGACAGGGCTGGCATCGCAGGGCTGGTACGCCACATGCAGAAATTCATGCACTAAGACAAGCAGGGGATTTGGCAAAAGGATCTACAATATACGTAACACTGGAGCCGTGTTCACATTATGGACGTACTGGCCCATGCAGTAAGGCACTCATTGAGGCAGGGATAAAAAAGGTCGTTGTGGCAATGATGGATCCAAATCCGCTCGTTGCTGGCAAAGGTATAAAAATACTAAAAAATGCTGGTGCCGAGGTTGTAACAGGTGTGTTGGAAAAGAAAGCGATTGAACTAAATGAAGTTTTTTTAAAGTGGATAGCAGAAAAAATGCCATTTATCGTAATGAAGACAGCGATGACACTCGACGGTAAAATTGCCACCGTATCAGGAAAATCAAAGTGGATAACGGGTGAAGCATCAAGGTTGCGTACGCATAAGTTACGTGACCGATATGACAGTATTCTCGTTGGTATAGGAACAGTGCTTGCAGATGATCCGAGTCTTACCGTGCGACTGCCGGATAGTGTGGGAAAAAATCCGATTCGTATTATTGTAGATAGCAAAGCGCGTACGCCATTGACAAGCAAAGTTGTCTGCGATGGAGCGGCACCGACAATCATTGCAGTAACAGCAAAAGCAGATATACAGCATATCAAAGCACTGGAAGATGCCGGAGTTGAGGTGCTTGTAGTCAATGATGGCGAACAAGTGGATATGAAAATGCTCTTTGCGTTACTGGGGCAGCGTGATATCAGCTCTGTGTTTGTTGAAGGTGGTTCAACAATAAACTATTCATTATTGGAAAATCATCTTGCAGATAAGATGTATGCATTTATTGCGCCAAAACTTATTGGCGGCCGTAACGCATTGACACCCATTGGTGGAGCAGGAATCACCTCACTCAATGAGGCGGTTTTATTGGAAAGGGTCAGCACAGAAATGTTGGAGGAAGATATTCTTATTAGTGGTTATTTTAAGAAGACGGGAGGATACATATGTTCACAGGAATTGTAGAGGAACTTGGTACGGTACGTTCGATTGAAGCAGGTGCAAGTTCGGGCAGTATTAACATTGCAGCAAAAATTGTGCTGGATGATTTGCAGATCGGTGATAGTATTGCTGTCAATGGTGTTTGCCTCACAGTTACACATTTCGATAAAAATTGTTTCATAGCAGATGTTATGCCCGAGACCGTCCGCTGTACAGCTTTTTGTGATTTGGAACGTGGCAGCCGAGTGAATCTTGAGCGAGCACTTACATTGCAGAGTCGTTTGGGTGGGCATATTATGAGCGGACATGTCGATGGTGTTGGCAAAATCACTTCTTTTACACAAGATGAAAATGCGATTGTCATGAAAATAGAAGCTGGGAAAGAGCTGCTTCATCATGTTGTTTCTAAAGGATCTGTTGCGGTTGATGGCATTAGCTTAACGGTTGTTGATGTTAATAATAATTGGTTTAGTGTATCGCTGATTCCGCATACGCGGAGCGTGACTTCACTTGGGACAAAGAATGTGGGAAGTTCTATTAATATCGAGACGGATATGCTAGGCCGATATGTTGAAAACTTTTTACTGCATCCTTTGGAAAAGTCAAAAAAAGATGCAAGTGGTTTGACAAAAGATTTTTTACAAAAATATGGATTTTAAAATTATTGATTTAGATAAAAGGAGAGAACAATATGGGATTTGCTAAAATCGAAGAAGCAATTGAAGACATTCGTCAAGGAAAAATGGTTGTTGTTGTTGATGACGAAGATAGGGAAAATGAAGGCGATCTTATTATTGCAGCGGATATATGTACGCCGGAATCGGTCAACTTTATGGCAACTTATGCGAAGGGACTCATTTGTATGCCAATGAATGGAAAGCGACTTGATGCGCTGGGTCTTGGACAGATGGTAGCCAATAATACGGATAATCATGAAACGGCATTTACAGTGTCAGTTGATGACTATGAAACGGAAACAGGTATCTCGGCTTTTGAACGTTGCCAGACGGTTAAGACACTTGTTAATCCGGAAACGAAGCCGACAGACTTGCGTCGGCCGGGACATATATTCCCTTTGCGTTCGATAGATGGTGGGGTGCTTCGTCGTACAGGTCATACTGAAGCCACAACAGATCTCGCGATGCTTGCAGGATTTTCACCGGCTGGGCTTTGCTGTGAAATTATGAGCGACGATGGACATATGATGCGGACACCGGAACTTATGGAGTTTTCGCAAAAGCATGGCTTAAAGTTTATTACGGTTAAAGCACTTATTGAGTATCGTAAAAAGAATGAAACTTTTATCAGTAAAGTAGCAGAAACAAAATTACCAAGCAAATATGGGACATTCAAGCTTATTGCTTATGAAAATACGCTTGATAGAAAATGTCATGTTGCTGTTATTAAAGGCGATGTGCGAGGTAAGAAAAACGTGCTTGTGCGCGTTCATTCAGAATGTTTGACGGGTGATGCACTTGGTTCGTTACGGTGTGATTGCGGCGATCAATTGGCAGCGGCACTCCGGGAAATTGAAACTGCTGGGGAG
>JBAYAD010000195.1:0-5009 GCA_041669965.1 Selenomonadaceae bacterium | reverse complement strand
GGTTGGACGTCAGCTGGCACCGCGTGTGGCAGCACGTTTTCATACGGGACTGACTGCAGACTGTACAATACTGGATATGCAGGAAAACACGGATCTTGTGCAAATACGTCCGGCTTTTGGCGGCAATATTATGGCGCAGATCCTTACGGCGAATACGCGTCCGCAGCTCGCGACTGTGCGCTATAAAGTCATGAATGCGCCAAAGCGGGAAGAAAAATCAAGTGGTGAGATCGTCGATTGTCCAATTGATGAAGTAAAGCTTACTAGTCATGTTGAGGTTCTGCAGGTTACAGCAAAAGAAAAGGAAAAAACTATTGATTCGGCGGAGGTACTTATTGTTGCCGGACGTGGTATTAAGAAGCAAGCTGATCTTGCAATGCTGCAGGAACTGGCAGATCTATTGGGCGGCGAAGTCGCTTCTACGCGACCTGTTGTTGAGGCAGGCTGGATCGATGCAAAGCGTCAGGTGGGTCTTAGTGGGCGTACAGTACGGCCGAAGCTTATTATTACATGTGGCGTGTCCGGTTCGGTACAGTTTGTTGCTGGTATGAATCACTCGGATACAATACTCTCAATTAATAAAGATCCCAAGGCGAGTATTTTCAAAGCGGCAAATTATGGCATTGTAGGTGATCTCTATGATATCGTGCCACAGCTCATTGACAAGATCAAAGCAGACAAGGCAGCTGGGAGGGTTTCATTATGACAATATACAAAAAAATCGAGAAAAAAGATCTTGATTTTATTAATTCGGTTATTCAGGATAATGAACGTGTACTATGGAAAGATAAGATTAATGAAGAATTCAGCCATGATGAACTTAGTGGTACACAGTCTTATCCGGATGTTGTTGTTCGGGCGATTTCTGCTCAGGAAATCTCGCAGATTATGGCCTATGCCAATACACATCAGATTGCAGTTACACCACGTGGTGCAGGCACGGGACTTGTCGGTGCATCGGTTGCAATGGAACATGGTATCATGATTGATACGACTCTTATGAATCATTTTATTGAGCTGGATGAAAAGAACCTTACACTAACGCTGGAACCGGGTGTACTGCTCATGGAACTCGCAGAGTATGTTGAAAATAAAGATTTTTTCTATCCACCGGATCCAGGTGAAAAATCAGCGACAATTGGCGGAAATATCAGTACGAATGCCGGCGGAATGCGTGCTGTTAAGTATGGTGTGACGCGGGACTATGTCAGAGGTCTTGAAGTTGTTTTGCCGGATGGAAAGATTCTTGAGCTTGGCGGAAAAGTTGTTAAAAACAGCTCGGGTTATGATATCAAGGATCTTATCATCGGTTCGGAAGGAACACTCGGCATTGTGACAAAAGCAACGTTAAAGCTTTTGCCACTGCCGAAAAAGACGATCAGTCTTCTTGTACCATTTCCCTCACTGCAGCAGGCAATTCGCACAGTGCCGCTCATAGTGAAGTCCAAGGCGATACCAACTGCGATTGAGTTTATGGAACGCGAAGTTATAATTGATGCGGAAGAATATCTTGGCCGGAAATTTCCCGACAATCAGGCGGATGCCTATCTTTTGTTGAAATTCGATGGCAACACGATGGAAGAAATTGCTTCTTACTATGATAATACGGCACAAATTTGTCTTGACCAGGGTGCTGCTGATATCCTCATTGCTGATACAGATGAACGAAACGAATCCATCTGGAAAGCAAGAGGAGCGTTTCTTGAAGCTATTAAAGGGTCGACAACGTATATGGATGAAGTTGATGTCGTTGTACCGCGAAGTGGTATCAATGATTTTGTCGAGTACATCCACGCATTGCAAAAAGAAGATGGTATTCGCATTAAGTGCTTTGGCCATGCAGGGGATGGCAATCTTCATGTCTATATTCTCAAAGATGCAATGACGGATGAGGAATGGGAAGTTGGTCTTGCCGCAATCATGGAAAAGATGTATGCCAAAGCGCACGTCCTTGAAGGGCAGGTATCTGGTGAGCACGGAATCGGTTTTGCCAAAAGGAAATATCTTAAAGAATCCCTCCAGCCGGAAACGATTCTTCTTATGCAGAACATAAAAAGCGCCTTTGATCCAAATCATATACTGAATCCGCATAAGGTTTGTGAAGCATAAAAATCTTTATGACTGGCAGTAAAAAACAGGACTCCTCTATTTGGCGGAGTCCTGTTTTTGTATTGGAGGGATTTTGTGGATATAGGTAGAAGATAATAGCAGAAGACGTTACTGAAATATTAGAAGCCGGGAAGTGAACTTTATGACACAGCAAAGACTGGTTTTTGCCGCAGTACTTATTACGTCCTTTATGGGTCCGTTTATGGGCAGTTCAATTAATATAGCAATTCCATCTATGGCGGTGGATTTTGGTGTGTCGGCACCAGAGCTTAGCTGGGTCGTTACGGCATATCTTCTTGGATCGGTATCGGTACTGGTACCGTTTGGTAAGCTTGCAGATATCATTGGCAGAAAATATTTGTATAAAATCGGTACGATTGCAGTCATTGTAATGACCGTACTCGCTGGGGCAGCCGGAAGTGTTCCATTGCTTGTTGGTGTTCGTTTTCTACAGGGGATTGCGCTTGCAATGATCTTTAGTACAGGTATGGCAATGCTTGTATCATCACATACACCAGCTGAACGCGGCAGGGTTATTGGCTATTCTGCGTCAGTAACATATATAGGGCTGTCGCTGGGGCCGATTTTGGGAGGAATGATTACGCAGTACCTTGGCTGGCGCATGATTTTTTTTCTGACAGCAGCTGTGCTGTTATTAAGTCTGGCAGCAATTGTGCGCGTAAAAAATGAATGGTATGGGGCGAAAGGTGAAAAGCTTGATTATAAAGGAAGCCTGCTTTATGCTATGGGAAGCATGTTGCTGCTCTATGGATTGTCAGCCTATGCATCACAGCCCATAGCAAAGTATCTGTTCTGGAGTGGTGTGGTTCTTTTCGGCTGTTTTATTTATCAACAGCATCGCAGCCCTGCACCACTTTTGGCGCTGGAACTTTTTCGCAATACGATTTTTGCGATGTCAAATATTGCAGCAATGATCCATTATAGTTCAACGTTTGCCATTAGCTTTCTGTTATCGCTTTATTTGCAGCTGCTGCGCGGCTTTGACGCTTCGACAGCAGGTATGCTGCTCTTATTACAGCCATGCATGATGGCGCTTTTCTCACCGAAGGCGGGGGCACTGTCCGATCGTCTGCAGCCACGGCTGCTGTCAAGCCTTGGTATGGCAATGACAGCACTGGGGCTTTTTGCTTTTTCGTTTCTTACAGCAGAAACGTCAATGGTACTTATTGGTGCAGATTTGCTCTTTATCGGTGTAGGCTTTGCCTTTTTTTCTTCGCCGAACAGCAATGCAGTCATGGGAGCAGTTGAACCACGCTACTACGGTGTAGCTTCTTCAATACTTGCCGTTATGCGTCTGTCGGGGCAGGCTATCAGCATGGCTGTTGTCACAGTCCTGCTCACAGTATATACGATCCCGACAGTATCGTCAGCAGAGCATTTGCCATCACTTATGAGAGGAATAAAGGTCATCTTTCTCGTATTGTCCGTAACTTGCTGTTTTGGTGTAGCGGCGTCGCTGGCAAGAGGAAAACGAGTAGAAAAATAAAGTGCAAAGCTTGTACATATATATAAACCTCTTAGAGATCTATTGATGTAGTTCTGTCATTGATCTCTGAGAGAGTTTTTTGTTTTTGGTCGAAATCCATTTGCTGCTGTGGCATTTAAAAATGCCATGGCAGGAATTTTCCAGGAAAGGACGAATAAAAAGAAAAAGAGAATTATCCGGGATATTTACGCAGTATGGTAAAAAGTTTTTTGGGCTTGCAATATGGGCTGTTTGTGGGGCTTTATTCGACGTTGCTTTGGAAGGTAGCCAAGCTTATCTGTAAAATAATTTTTCGGAGATATTATCGGAGGAAAAAAGCAAAAGCAATGGAATACAAGAGTATTTTTAATTTCGATCTAACCTTGTTGCTGCAATAAGGTTAGATTGGAATTATCGAGACAAGGGCAGCTTTTCTACTCTACGCTAGTAGTTGATAGATCATGATTTCAAGAGGAGCGGTTACTTTTATGAAAAGGTACTATACGATTGGAGAAACTGCTAAACTGCTGGGAGTTACTACCCAGACATTGCGCCATTATGAAAAAATAGGCATTCTTGCACCTAAACATATATCAGCAGAAACAGGATACCGTTATTATGAGTTTAATCAGTTTCATGTGATTGATCGCATAAAATATTTGCAATATTTAGGATTATCATTATCGGAGATTGGAGTCATAATGAAAAAAGGAACAGTCGATGGACTGATTCCGGCCCTGGAGCAGCAGTGGCAGGCTGCGAATCAGGATCTTGAGGCCATTCGTGCAAGGATTAAGGATGTGGAGTGGTATATCGACTATTTTACTTATTTAAGTAAAATGGAGATATCAAAAGTGTTATACCGCGTGTCTATGGAGACGAGATATTTAATTTATGTTCCGTGCAAGGATAACGATGAGCTGGCAGATATGGAAATTCGTCTGGCAAAAGCGCGTAGTCGAAGTGAGCTTCATGATTTGTCGTACAGGCGCCAATATGGCTATGAATTGAGCTTTCCTGAGTTACTGCAGAACCAGTTTAAACCGAAGACTTATTTTATTTATCTTAAGAACAAACCCAGGTTCTTTACGTCGTATTATAAAGAACTTCCGGCAGGAGAGTATTTGTGTTTTCGTACGAAATTATTACAAAAAAAATGGGATTCGACGATTTTAAAAAAATATTTTAAGGCAATTCCCCGACCTTCGACAATTGTGGCATTGGAATTTGAGGATAACCTGGTTGAATATATGAATGCGGATTACGAAGTGCAAATTTTATTAGAATAGTAATAGTATGGTATCTTTGGATGGTTCCAGCTATATAGGAAAACAATAGGACCGGTATTTTTGGGAAGATAACAAAAAATACCGGTCCTATTTGTTTTAGAAATGAATGATATAGACTATTCTGT
>JBAYAD010000194.1:0-5013 GCA_041669965.1 Selenomonadaceae bacterium | reverse complement strand
GCACTGTAAGACCCATCTTCTTTAGCTTCTCGACCTTTGTAAAAACCTCTATTGGTGTCCCCTCTTCTTCAATCCGGCCATTTTCCATAACAACAACATGGTCTGCCGCAACAGCCTCTTCCATAAAATGTGTAATGTAAACAACCGTAATTCCGGCTTCTTTATGCAATTTCTTTACTGTTTCCAGCACCTCACCTCGTCCAATGGGATCCAGCATCGCTGTCGGTTCATCAAACACGATGCAGTCCGTCTTCATTGCCAGTGCCCCAGCAATTGCAATTCGCTGTTTTTGCCCCCCGGATAAAAGGTGTGGTGCAAATTTACGATACTTCTCCATGCCAACAGCTCTCAGTGCTTCTGTTACACGCATTCTGATTTCTGCTGGTGAAACACCCAGATTTTCCGGTCCAAAAGCTACATCTTCTTCAACAACCGCAGCAATAATCTGATTATCTGGATTCTGAAATACCATACCAACATGCTGACGAATCTTCCATACTTCTTCCGCAGTTGCTGTATTCATCCCCATAACCTTACAACTACCAGCTGTTGGTAATAACAATGCATTAAAATGCTTTGCCAATGTAGATTTTCCTGAACCATTCGTTCCTATGACTGCAAGAAATTCTCCTTTTTTTACTGTTAAATTTATATGCTCAAGTGCTTTATATTCATTTTCCTGTCCCTCATGATATACATGACTAAGATTTTCTATCTGAATAAACTCCAAAGTTTTTCCCCCGTTCGAGCTCTTATTCTGCATACGTAAAAAGAGCTGTTTTTCAACAGCTCTTATTATACTAGATTTACATTGTTAACACAAATCCATTTTTAGGTGAACAAAAGAGTTTTTATTTATTGTTTTATACGGTTTGCTATATCATCATTCAAAAGGATGGGATCTAAGCTTTTTATTAAAGTTCAACCTGCTTCTTCATAAATCCCGTTTCAAAAAGCATTTTATAGCCATTATGTAAATGCAATCCAAGAAAAATTTATTTGAACTGCTTAAAAAAATTTTATATGTAAGTTCAAGTCCTTACACGTTTTTTTTCACACATAAAAAGTTTCAATTTATTTCACCATATTTCAGATTATCCTGCATGAATTTTCACGCTTTATCATATTCCATCTGAACAAATTCACGTGCCATCTCTGCGTTTTCAGGTGCAGTATCCTCAAGTGTTACCTGAACAAAAGGTTTTTCCTGCTTAATGAACTTCATAATCTGACTATAATCCATCACACCTGTACCTGCGGCAATAGAAATAAGTTTACCATGCTCAATACAAAAATCTTTAATATGTACAACTGCAATATACGTGCTAAGATCCTCAATTGCCTGATAAATAATTGTCTCACGATTTTCGTAGTTTTCCGGTGAAAGCAAATTAACCGGATCAAAAATGATTTGCAAATTAGGTGAATCAATCGCCTTAAGGACTTCAAGTGCCCGCTTAGAATTATATACAATATGATTCCACACCGGTTCAATTGCAAAAACGACCCCAAATTTTTCCGCACAAGCAATAACTGGCCTAAGATTCTCTATAAACGTCTGTAATGCTTCTTCACCGTGGCTAGCAGGCTCATATACATAAGCCTCATTTGGCGCCCCTGTCTCTGTCCCTACAACACCACAACTAATCTGTGCGGCAAAGCGAATATGCGCATAATAAGTTTGTTGAATTTCTGCAAGTTTTTTCTGATTTGGATTAGCCAGGTTCAAATAACAGCCCAAAACTGCAATATCGACATTATTTTTGACAAAAAGTTTTTGAAGATACATTGCATAGCCTGGTGTAAGTGCAGCATTTTTCACCGAGTATTCTTGCACCGTCTTTGACAGTGCAAGATGAACACAAGAAAAACCTTTTCTCTGCACAATCGGCAAACGTTCTTCAATCGTTCCTTTTTCCAAATCATGTAATCGAATTCCAATCTGTACCATATCACACATTCCTTCTTATTTATTTCACTGCAAAACTGCAATAATGTAATCGCTTTCAATAATTTCATTTTATCACATTTTCATTAGATATTCTATGAAATTATACATTTCTTTATTATATAGATTTAATCTTTTATTGTAGATCTTACTAATCCTAATCTAATTATCCACTTATATTATTCAGATTTTTCCGCTTTTTTATAGCAAAAAGATGAGGCACCTTTACGGTCGCCTCATCTTTACCCTTATACTAATTCAAGAATTGCCATCGGTGCAGCATCGCCGCGACGTGGTCCAAGCTTGAGGATACGGGTATAACCGCCCTGGCGGTCAGTATATTTCTGTGCAATTTCATCAAACAATTTTCTTACAACTTCTTCATCCATTGTACGCGCAATTGCCAAACGACGAGCTGACAAATCACCGCGTTTAGCTAATGTGATCATTTGTTCAGCAAGACCACTTACTTCCTTGGCCTTAGTTTCCGTTGTTTCAATGCGTTCATGCATAAAGAAGGCAGTAAGCATGCTGCGAAATAATGCTTTACGTGCACTGGAGTTACGTCCTAATTTTCTGTAGCCCATTGTTTCCCTCTCCTATTCTTCAGTTTCAACAAGCGATAAATCAAGTTCCTGCAATTTCTTTTTAACTTCTTCAAGAGACTTACGACCAAGATTTCTTACCTTCATCATATCTTCTTCACTCTTTGAAGCTAAATCAGCAACTGTGTTGATATTAGCCCTCTTGAGACAATTATAAGAACGAACTGACAAATCCAAGTCTTCAATCGTCATTTCTAAAACTTTAGAAGCATCACTTTCTGGTACTTCTGTAAATGTTCCTTCTTCAACTTCTTCTTCTTCAGGAAGACCTGCCATATTCTGGAACAGTTTTAAATGTGCCACAAGAATACTGGCAGATTTACTAACTGCTTCTTCCGGACGAATAGAGCCATCTGTCCACACTTCCAGAGTCAACTTATCGTAATCTGTAACGTTACCTACACGTGTATCCTTTACGGTATAGTTTACTCTCTGGATTGGAGAAAAGATCGAGTCAATAGGAATAATACCAATTACATGATCCGGTTTTTTATTCTTATCCGCTGGAACATAACCACGACCGCGTTCAACCGTCATTTCAATTTTAAGCGATCCAGTTTCATCAACTGTCGCAATATGAAGTTCAGGATTGAGGATTTCAACATCTGCATCAGTAATGATATCAGCTGCTGTAACTTCCTTTTCTCCATCAACATCAATACGGATTACACGTGGTTCTTCACTATACATTTTCAGACATAGTGATTTTAAGTTTAGAATGATATTCGTAACGTCATCCCGAACACCAGGAATCGTCGAAAACTCGTGGAGTACTCCGTCGATTCTGATGGAGGTTATTGCAGCACCCTGTAATGAAGATAATAGAATACGGCGTAAACTGTTACCAAGCGTAGTACCATAACCACGGTCAAGCGGTTCACAGACAAATTTACCATAACGACTATCTTCACTGATTTCCACTATCTCAATCTTCGGTTTTTCGATTTCGATCATCTGGAATAACCCTCCTCAATAATTCTATGCGTATTAACACATGATGTCCATATAACAAAACACAGACATATTATCTGGAGTACAATTCGACAATCGCCTGTTCATCGACTGGAACATCAATTTCATCACGATTAGGAAATCTTGTTATTGTACCACTCATATTTGCTTTATCAGCAGAGATCCAAGCTGGTGTGCTCAAAGAATCATACGATTCAACAAGTGCTTTAAAGAAGTCATTTGCACGACTTTTTTCCTTGATTGCAATAACGTCACTTACTTTTACAAGAGCAGACGGAATGTCAAGGCGCTTACCATTAACAGTTACATGGCCATGCGATACAAGCTGACGAGCCTGTTTACGTGTAGCTGCAAGACCTAGACGAAATACAACATTATCAATTCTTCTTTCAAGAAGTCCCAATAAGTTTTCACCTGTAACACCTTGCATCTTCTTTGCTTTATCATAGTAAGATCTAAACTGCTTTTCTAAAATACCATAAATAAATTTTGCTTTTTGTTTTTCTTTCAGCTGCGTACCGTATTCACTTACCTTGCGGTTTGTACGGCGCGGTTGGCGTTTCGACTCTTTGCTCAAACCGACAACAGCTGGTTCGATACCGAGGGAACGGCATCTTTTGAGAGCTGGAACTCTATCAATTGCCATCTATATCTGCACCTCCTATTATACTCTTCTGCGTTTCGGCGGACGACACCCATTATGTGGAATTGGAGTAACATCTTTAATCATGTTAACTTCAAGGCCCGTTGCCTGTAAGGATCTGATTGCTGCTTCACGACCTGCACCAGGTCCCTTTACATATACTTCAACTTGTTTTAAGCCATGTTCCATTGCAGCCTTTGCTGCAACTTCAGCTGCCATCTGCGCTGCAAAAGGAGTACTTTTTCTCGAACCTCTAAATCCAAGTCCACCAGCACTTGCCCATGAAAGCGCATTACCGCTTTTGTCAGTAAGCGTTACAATTGTATTATTGAATGTAGAACTGATATGTGCAATACCAAATTCTATATTTTTACGGTCTTTTTTCTTCGTACGAACCGCTTTCTTAATTGCCAATGTTTAACCCTCCTTTATGCTTCTTTTTTCTTACCAGCTACAGATTTTTTAGGGCCTTTGCGTGTACGCGCATTATTCTTCGTATTCTGTCCACGAACAGGCAGACCCATACGATGACGGCGCCCACGATAACAACCAATTTCAACTAAGCGCTTAATGTTAAGCGACTGTTCACGACGCAAATCACCTTCAACAATAATTTGCTTATCGATTTCATCACGGATTTTTGCAACTTCTTCTTCCGTAAGGTCACGAGTCCGCGTGTCTGGGTTAATGCCCGTTACTGTTAAAATCTTTTTAGAAGTCGTAAGACCTATACCAAAGATATATGTTAAAGCGATTTCGATTCTCTTATCACGAGGTAAATCTACTCCGGCAATACGTGCCATATATCAAGCACCTCCTTTTATCCTTGTTTTTGTTTATGCTTT
>JBAYAD010000193.1:0-5059 GCA_041669965.1 Selenomonadaceae bacterium | reverse complement strand
GAATATAAACAACATTTTGTCCTGTCTGTTTCTCAACTTCAGCAAAAATCGTTTTACCATTCACACCCTCAATTGGAGCTTCACCCGCAGCATAAATATCTGTAAGCACCAGTACATCCGCTGCCGTAAAAGCCTTACCAAAGTCTTTATGCAAAAGCTGTGTGCGCGTATAACGATGCGGTTGAAACACACAAATAAGCCGTTGTGGCTTCGCCTGCTTTGCAGCTACAAGCGTCGTACTGATTTCCGTCGGATGATGCGCATAGTCATCAACAACCCAGACACCCTTTTCTCTGCCCTTTGTCTGAAAACGGCGCTTCGCCCCATGAAACTCATTGAGTCCGGCTGCAATTGCCGAAATCGTGAGGCCAATATGAAGCCCAACAACCGTTGCTGCCATAGCATTAAGCACATTGTGTCTGCCTGGTATATGGAGAACAATACTACCCATATTTTCACCTTTATGCATTACATCAAAAGAGGTCTCTACACCGTCTGCATAGATATTGGCAGCCTGATAGTCAGCTTCAGCCTCAATGCCATAGGAAATATAGTTTCGTTCAAGTGTAGGTGCCAGATTGCGAACATTTTCACTTTCAAAGCACAGCACAGCTATACCCTCTTTTTCGTCTACATTCCGGATGAACTGCTTAAAAGCCTTACGAATATTATCCATCGTACTATAATGATCCATATGATCGTTCTCGATATTCGTCACCACAGCAATATGCGGCATAAGCTTCACAAAAGATCCATCGCTTTCATCTGCTTCCGACACGAGATATTCGCCCGTACCGAGCTTGGCATTACTGCCAATATAATCGACCTCACCGCCAATAATGATGGTCGGCGAAATGCCAGCATGATCCAGTGTAACCCCCAGCATTGATGTCGTTGTCGTTTTGCCATGAGCTCCAGCTACAGCAATCCCCTTTGCTGCATTTAAAAGTGCTGCATTAATATCCGAGCGATGATATTTTTTGATGCCCAGTTTCTTTGCCGCAAGGACTTCCGGATTATCTTCTGCAATAGCAGTCGATACAACAATTGCATCTACGCCCCTGACATTTTCTGCTGCTTGTCCCTTAAAAATATGTGCACCTGATTCTTTTAGCCTTTCTACAAGTTCCGACACTTGCAGATCAGATCCCGATACCTCGTAACCTTTTTCTACTAAAATTTTAGCAAGCGCACTCATGCCTGCCCCACCGATACCAACAAAATGTATTTTATGAATATTCTTCAGCAACGCTTTTTCCCCCATTAATTTTTTTTTGCTGCATTTATGATCATTGCTGCAATATCTTCTGCAGCCTGTGGTCTGCCAAGTGCAAGGCTGGCCTTCGCCATTTCAGAGAGCTTTTCTTCATGATAAATCAACGTTTCAATTGCGGATATAAGCTTTTCTGCCGTAAGCTCCCGATTTAGAATCATATAAGCCGCCCCAACCTTATCCAATGCCCGTGCATTATATTCCTGATGGTTTTCGGCTGCATATGGATAAGGTATCAAAATTGACGGTATCCCTTTCGCCGTAAGTTCAGCAAGGCCTGTCGCTCCGGCCCGAAAAACTGCCAGATCCGCAATTGCCATTGCCTGCGGCATATTATAAAGATAGGGTCTTATACTAATGTTATCAATTGAATCCATTGCAATTCCAGCCTGTACCACCCGCTGCACAACATCACTGTATTCATCTTTTCCTGTAACATGAAGAATCTGAATGCGTATATCGTCGGCAAAATGCTTTAGAACATCAATCATCGCACGATTGATACTGCGTGCCCCACGGCTTCCGCCGGAAACAAGCACGGTTTTCTTGTTTGGATCAAACCCAAACTCTGCAAAGCCTGCAGCCCTGTCTGCTGAAAGCACTTCTGAACGAATCGGATTACCCGTAAACACAACTTTAGCCGCTGGAAAATGTGCTGCGGCTTCCTTATAACCAACAGCAATTTTTGTTACAAACTTTGACAAGATTTTGTTGGTGATTCCCGGTATGACATTTTGTTCCTGTATAAGTGTTGGTATCCCCATAAGACTCGCTGCTAAAAGGATCGGGCCACAGACATAGCCGCCCGTTCCCACGACAGCATCCGGGTGAAAATTCCGCACAATACACTGTGCCTTCATTACACCATACATTGCTTTGCCGACCGTCTGCACATTCTTCAATGACAGCCTCCGTTCAAAGCCACGAATATCAATTGTCGTAAAAGAAATCCCTTCCTTTGGTATAATATCAGCCTCAAGCCCGACTTTCGTTCCTACATAAAGAATCTCAACACTCTCTATTTGCTTCTGTATAGTCCTTATAAGGGTCAGCGCCGGATAAATATGCCCCCCCGTGCCGCCACCCGATACAATTATTTTCAAAATAAAAACTCCCTGCCATCATTACTGCAAGTTTTTTACAAGATTCTTAAATACCCGGCCACGTTCTTCATAGCCGTCAAACATATCAAAGCTGGCACATGCTGGTGAAAGCAGTACAATCTGCGGAGAACGTGCCAACCGATGTGCAAGCGCTACAGCATCTTCCATCGAATATCCTGCTTCATGAATATGATCTGACAAAAAACCGTTTTTTATTGCATTTTCTTTGAAGCGCGCCGTTGCATTACCAACAAGAATCAGCTGATCGACACGTTCGTATACAAGTTGCATGAATGCTGTAAGATCTGTGTTTTTATCATCCCCACCAGCAATGAGTACAATATGCCCCGAGAAGGTCCCCAATGCTTTAATAGCAGATTCCGGATTTGTTGCCTTGGAATCATTATAATACATAACATTATCAATTGTCATTACAGGTTCAATACGATGCTCAACACCAGCAAAAGTCTTTAAGACTTCAGACATCATCGAAATATCTACGCCTGCAAGAAAAGCTACCATAACTGCAGCCAGTGCATTTTCAATGTTATGACTGCCTTTGATCTTTAGTTCTTCAACTGAACAAATACGATACATCTGCCCCATCCAAATGATCGTGATCCAGCCATCTCTAACAAAAGCACCCTCTTTAAGGACTTCCTCACAGCTAAAAAATGCAACCGTACTCCTGGCACGATCTGCCATAGAGCGTGTTCGCGAATCATCATAATTAAGAACAAGATAGTCTTCTTTCGTCTGATGGCAGAAAATCGTTTCCTTAACCTTCTGGTAGTTCTCAATTGATCCATGGCGGGCAATATGATCCGGTGTGACATTCAAAATTGCAGCAATATGTGGATTGAAGCTGCTTACACCTTCCAACTGATAGCTTGATATTTCAGCTACTGTACAGCCTTTACTGCCTACACGCATAACTTCATCACAAAGCGGCATACCAATGTTGCCACCGACACCAACCTTCTCATGCAAAGTTTGCATGAGAAGGCCCAGCAGTGTTACGGTTGTTGTTTTGCCATTTGTTCCTGTAACGGCATAGATTGGAGCCTTGGCAAGGCGATAGGCCATTTCTATTTCACTTAATACTTCAATTCCAATTTTCTTCGCCTTCTGCACAATTGGTACAGCAATAGGTACGGCAGGCGACACAAGCACATAGTCCATTCCAGTGAGCAGACTTTCCTGCTGTTCACCAAGCACCACATTTACCCCGCAGTCTCTAAGACTCTTTAAATCGTATTTGATTTTCTGCTCTTCTTTCGTATCACTTACTACGACATCTGCTCCCATTTTTTTAGCGAGTTTAGCCGCTGCAATACCGCTGATACCAGCACCTATCACAAGCATTTTCTTGTTTGCAAAATCCACTTTTATTCCTCCACACTAACTTACTTTCATTATCCATAACGCAATTATACTAAATAATATTCCAACAGACCAAAAAACGCCAACTACTTTTTTTTCTGACCATCCTTTAAGTTCAAAATGATGATGAATCGGGCTCATAAGAAAAACTCTCTTGCCACGTGTCTTAAAGGAAACAACCTGAATAATCACGGACAGTGCTTCCAATACAAAGACACCACCAACAACAACCAACAGGATCTCTGTCTTTGTCAGAATCGCTACAGCTGCAAGAGCCCCCCCCAGTGCAAGAGAACCCGTATCACCCATGAACACCTTCGCCGGATGTATATTGAAGCGCAGGAATGCCACGCATGCGCCTGCTGTTGCCATGCAAAAGACAGCAAGATCAGCCTTAGCAAAATGCACACAAATAAACATATATGTAATCGCAGCTACTGCAACCGTCCCCGCTGCAAGACCATCAAGACCATCCGTCAGATTGACTGCATTTGTTGTACCAACAAGCACAAAAAATATAAGCACATAATAAAAGATACCAACATCAACTGTTGTACCGATAAACGGCAGCCAAAGATCTGTCTTCATGCCAAGATAATTCACACCAACATAGGCTACAATAACTGCCATAATAATCTGCCCCAGAAGCTTCTGCCTTGCCTTGAGACCAAGATTGTGTTTCTTGACAACCTTAATATAATCATCAAGAAAGCCTATCGCAAAATGGCCTAACATAATAAAAAGCGCCAGAACAATTTCCATACCGGGCACTGCTATAAGACACGTTGCAATAAGTATTGACAAAATAATCATGATGCCGCCCATCGTCGGTGTACCCGACTTTGCCTGATGACTTTTCGGGCCTTCTTCACGAATACTTTGCCCAAATTTGAGCTTATGCAGCTCCGGAATAAAGAACGGACCTGTAACAAGCACAAGCCCCGCTGCAATAACTGTCGCAAATAATAAACTGCTCGTCATTAAAATAAATCCCCCTAAAACTACAATAAATCAATGATTTTTTCCATCTGCATGCCGCGTGACCCCTTGAATAGTATTGTATCACCCGGCTGCAAAATCTCGTGCAGTACATGCGCCGCTTCTTCATGCGAATCACAAGAAAAAACATGTTTCATCCCTTTATCACATGCTGCTTTGGCGATATTCTTACTCATCTGTCCACGTGTCACGACTGCATCAATATGAGCTTCTGCCAGCTCACGTCCAACATTCTCATGTGCCTGAACAGCTGCCTTGCCCAGTTCAAGCATATCGCCCAGAACTGCAATCTTACGTCCCG
>JBAYAD010000192.1:0-5101 GCA_041669965.1 Selenomonadaceae bacterium | reverse complement strand
TCTATACATACGCTATTATATATATTGTTAGTCTTGCTGATGTAGCTCAGTTGGTAGAGCAGCTCATTCGTAATGAGCAGGTCGTAGGTTCAAATCCTATCATCAGCTCCAGTGTTATCAACGCCTCCGAGGTTTTCGGAGGCTTTTTTGTTGTCTAAAAATATGATTTTGTCCCTTATTTGTCCCTTATTGCTCTTATTAGCCCTTAAATAAGAGAATAAGCAAGCACTTTTATTTTTTAGCTCAATAAAAGTGCTTGCTTATTAATTTTACAAATTTCCTATATATTTTTTTAAATCATTCTTACTTTGAATATCATATTTCACTTTCAATTCTCCAAAATAATCCTTTATAGATTTTTTTGATATAATACGCATACATATTTCATTTGCCATGCAGTCACCCCTAGCTTCTTTCCAAGGAACCTCTCCATGTGTCAATTCTTCCAAATATTTCCCATCGTACCGTCCATAAGCAAACTTAACCATTTCCAAAACATTCAATTGTTCCATATTGAAAATAGTGCTATCAAATTTTTCCACCTTTGGTATAGTATTATAACCACATTCCTTATACTGATAATAGAGTTCAGGTATAACAGGCCCATGTACCCACGCTTGAAAATCTTCGTTGAAAAACACTTCATCGGTTAATGCCAATGACCACCCTTGAGCATAGTACATCATTTTTTGGAGCTTAAGGGGTGTAATTACTTCTTCAGCTTCAGCATCTATACCCGATAAAAAATATCTAGCAACGTGTACCATTCCATTGTCTTTTTCTCCATTTACCCCATCAGCTAATTGTTTAATCCGATTTGATAATTTTCTTTGAGCTACTTCAGAAATTTTTCCCTTATTTTTTTCAAGCAATGCTAGCATTTTATAGGGAGCTTTTAATTCCTTTAATTGATCACTATAAATTTTTCTTGGAGTAAATCCATTCAGATACCTTATAATTGTGGTTTCACCCCAGCCTAACAGTGCTGATAATGGCTTTTTCCCTATTTCATAGGTTGCTATTAACTCTTCAATTTCAGATACTTTAACGATTCCAATCTTTTCACGGTATTTGTCATTCGCTATTTTTAAATTTTGATCACTTATTTCAGGAATATAAACTTCACTTCCACATACCTTACATTTTGCTATTTTAGCGGAATATGTGAACGTTATAGTATCAATTGTAGTTGTTACTTCTTTTTCTAAAAGTTCAACATCTTTATCATCATCGCATTCATAACAATATGTTTTCATCTTCCATTCCTCCCCTTTTCATTAAACTGCTACTTTTTTATCGTAAAATACCTAATTATATGGATAATCTAAAGGAAATTCTTGTTTATGGCATAATGAAATAGTACAAAGTTGCAAATAAAAATCCCCACTTATGCAAAACAGAATTCCTCAAAAATGCAAAAAGCCATTGCGAACAAGAACCAAATAACCTACCCTTATTAGGTGACAAAACACTAACGGGGGAGGACTGGAGGATGCTCACAATGACCCAAATTGATTATATCAGAAAAGCGTTCTTTGAGGAAGGTCTCAATATTTCACAAATTGCAAAAACCTTTTCTTGTGACCGCAAAACGGTGCGCAAGTATTTGGCAATCGAAGATTTTAATCAACCGCTTCCTAAAGCAAAACGCGTAACCGAACAACCCAAATTGGATTCTTTTAAAGCTGTTATTGATACTTGGCTTACTGAGGATTTAAAGCACCGACGTAAACAGCGACACACAGCTCGTCGTGTATTTGATCGATTACTAAGTGATGTTTCTGGTTTTAACTGTTCATACCGTACGGTGGCAGCATATGTAAAATTAAAAAAAGAGCAATTATACAAACCAATCAAAGGGGCACTGCCACTGCTGCATAAAGCAGGTGAAGCGCAGGTTGACTTTGGCACAGCCGATTTCTATGAAAACGGTCTTCTTTGTACAGGACATTATCTCAATCTTTCTTTTCCAGCAAGCAATGCCGGCTATTTTCAATTGTTTAAAGGAGAAAACCAAGAATGTCTTTTCGAAGGGTTGCGAACTATTTTTGAACATTTAGGTGGCGTTCCGCCACGCCTATGGTTTGATAATGCTTCGACTATCGTCAAAAAGATTTTAAAATATGGTGAACGTGATTTAACCGCCGCTTTTTTGCGATTCAAACAGCATTATAATTTTACGGCAGTCTTCTGCAATCCAAGCTCAGGCAATGAAAAAGGAAACATCGAGAATAAAGTCGGCTACCACCGTCGCAACTTTTTTGTGCCAGTACCCTCCTTCGAAAGCTTGGTCGCTTATAACGAAGAACTACTGGAGAAAGCCGTTGCGGATCACCAAAGAGATCACTACCGTTTCAACAATACGATTGACGAATTACACAAAAAAGATAAGGGTGTTTTGCTGCCTTTACCAGCGGTTCCGTATGATTGCAGCCGCTATGAGACACTGAAAACGGATCTGTATGGGAAGTTCAAATATGGCTCAACATTTCATACGTATTCCACAGCACCTAAATATGCAGCTTCACGAATACTGGTACAGTTTACAGCATCTGCGGTGATTCCACTTGATGAAAACATGCGCCCGATCACAAAACATAAACGGTTATATGGAGATTTCAAGCAAGAACAGATGGATTGGATTCCCTATCTCACCCAGTTATCGCGGTGTCCAAGTGCACTAAAGTATTCCGGTATCTACGAGATGCTGCCCAATCCGGTACAAGATTACTTGGAGAAGTTGGATAAGCCTGGTCAGCGAAACGTATTGAAAGTACTAGCAAAACTGAGCCAGGAAAATGGCTTTGCTCGTGCAGTTGATAGCATAGCAGAAGCGATTCGACGGGATCGAACTGACCTGGATAGCCTGTTGACCTTACATGAATATTTAAAACCGGTCCATATGCCTGAAACAATGGACACCAGTCAATTGGCATTACCTGCACTGCCAACATTTTCATTTGAAGTGAGTCAATATGACAGCATGCTCATATCTCCGAAGGCGGTGGCAAAATGTTGAAAGAAGAGCTACTCAATTGCTGCAAAGCATTACGACTAAGTCGTGGTCTTGTTGATAATAGCGAAGAAATTGTGGCTGAAAGCCACCAGGCCTATTTGCTCGAACTCCTGCAACGTGAAATAGCGCATCGTGAAAAAAGCAAACGAGATCGGTTGATTAAAAATGCCGGATTCTATACCCTAAAAAGCTTTGATGATTACCGTTTTGATGAAGTGAAACTGCCATCCTGTGTTACGCAGGAATACTTAAAAGAAACGCAATTTATAGAGGAACAAAAGAACCTGATTCTTTATGGAAATGTAGGAACAGGAAAAACCCACTTAGCGATTGCAATGGGAATAGCAGCTTGTCGCCGCGGTTTGAGTGTAGGTTTTTACCGAACAGCCAATTTGGTAAACCAATTGGCTGATGCAAAAAAAGCAGGGAAATTAAGTAAATTGCTCAGTACAATAAAAAAGTTTGATCTGTTAATCTGTGATGAATGGGGTTATGTGCCATTGGACAGAGAGGCTGCACAATTGCTGTTTCAAGTTATTTCCGACAGCTATGAGCGCAGGAGCGTTGTTTTGACAACCAATCTTGAGTTCAGCCGCTGGGTGAGTATTTTTTATGATGAACAAATGACCGCAGCCATAATTGATCGGCTGGTACACCATAGTTATCTCTTGCTTTACGATGGCCCTAGCAACCGCATGCGCGATTCGCTTATGCGGCAAGATGGATAAAATTCCCCACCCATATAGGTGAGGAAAAACTTTTGCAAAAGTGAGGAATTTTTACTTGCAAAATACATCCGACTAAAACGCGTTTGGAAAATCCCAAAACAGTGTTTAATTGATTATGTCTTAACTCAGTCCATTTGCATAAAAAATAGGAATTGACGAATTCGTCAATTCCTATTTAGTCTAAGATTGTTTTTTTATGTCAAAACTTCAATAGATACTTTTCTTGAAAATCCAACCACCTAATTGATACAGTTATAGATTATATTCTTTAACAACAAATATAATAATTCCGCAAATAGAGACTACAACTAAATTCATATATTCCAAATATCATTAGAGAATCCAGTAAAGTTCTTCCTTGTTTCATTTTACAGATCTCCTTCATTTATATAAATTTTGTAATCCGCGGATTTTTGCGCATAAAAATAGGCACAGACTATAATGGTACCATAAATTAAGACATTTTCTGAACACAATTATAATGAATCTGCTATACTGAAAATCAGAAAGAGGGTTCGTTATATGTCGCGTACAAGAAGAAATTTCTCAGCTAAATTAAAATCGGATTTAGTTTTAGAGCTCTTGAAAGGAGAAAAAGATCTCAATACTATCGCATCCGAAAACCAAATACAACCTAATCTTCTCCGCAATTGGAAAAAGGAATTTATTGAGAAAGCCAGCGTTGTCTTTGATGATTCCCGTGAGGAAAATCTGAAAGAAAAGCTCACAATAGAACGTAAAGAAAAAGCAGCCTATGAAAAAAAAGTTGGTCAGCTCACCATGCAGGTGGACTGGCTGAAAAAAAAATCTGAAGAATTGTTCGGATCAGACTATGAGAGTAAATATAGTCCGAAACCTTTTGAAGACTAAAAATTTGCCTGCAAAGACAGGGGCTGAACTGCTCGATGTAAACCGCACTAGCATTTATTATCAAAAACCGCCAGCATCTGACGAAGATCTTGAATGTAAAGAGTTTATCGACCATATTCACACCAATAATCCTGCATGGGGTGCACGTCAAATATCATTACAGCTTAAGCAACACGGCTATAACATGGGCAGAAAAAAGACGCGTCACTATATGTTGGAAATGGGTATTGATGCTATTTATCCGAAGATGAATCTGTCTAAGAGACAGCAGAAATCCAAGGTATTTCCGTATCTCTTGAAAAGTGCTATCATCAACCGTCCGAATCAAGCGTGGTCTATCGACATCACTTATATTCCAATCAAGCACGGTTTTTTGTACCTGACAGCTGTAATTGACTGGTACAGCCGTTGCATTGTTGGATGGTCAGTCGAGGATACACTTGATACAAGAATGGTCTTAGATGCACTAAAAAAAGCTTTTAAAGTA
>JBAYAD010000191.1:0-5126 GCA_041669965.1 Selenomonadaceae bacterium | reverse complement strand
TTTTCCGACTTCTTAAACTCTACTTTTTTCCACATAAAAAGTGTGCAAAACAAGAGAAGGCTCAGTGCTGCCTGAATCAACGCAATAACGAGATACCCTGTGCGCCAGCCACCCGGCTCTGCCATAAACAGTGAAACAATGACTGGGCCGGCACTTGCACCAACACCCCAGAAGCAATGCAGCCAGTTCATATGAATTGCCTTATAGTGAAGCGCCACAAAATTATTTAGTCCGGCATCAACTGCCCCGCCGCCAAGACCCAGCGGAATGGCCCACAGGCAAAGTCCAGTCAGAGACAGCGATGCCTGAAAACCAAATAAAGCAACCGCCGTCAATGCAACACTACTTGCTGTCACCCGCCCTGTACCAAAACGGTGAATCAGTGCATCACTCGACAAGCTCGACACTACGGTTCCAGCAGTCGTAATCATAGCAATAAGACCTGCACTTGAAAGGTTTGCCCCTAAATCAGCCTGCATCACGGGCCAGGTTGTACCAACAAGAGAATCCGGCAGTCCGAGACTGATGAACGTACTATAGATAAGAATCAATAAATAAAACAATCCATGCACCTCATTCTTTTACTAAGCAAAGCTTTGATGATAAAAGCTCTAATGTACAATGAATAATTCCCTGCTCAAAGTCTCCATGAAAATCCGTTGATACGGACAGCTCTGGCATAGCCGTCTCTGGCAGGTACCCGGCTGTTTCTGTCCGAACAAGTTCCAGCGCCATCTTTGATGAAAGCTCATCCTGTAAAAGAAACTCACCCTGCAGGACAATCTGCTGCGGATTGATTGTACAAATCATTGTCGTAATAAGCTTTGCTGCTGCCTTGCAGCTATCTGTCTGTGTATCCGAGCCTAGCTTTCCCCATTCGATTCCCAAAGGAATATACTTTACTTCACCAACAAAACTATTCATACCTTTATAAACTTTTCCATTGATACAGACACCAACACCCGGCGGATATTTTTCCGGAAAATAAATATAGACAACAATATTTTCCATTTTTTCATGCTGCGTGCAATAGCCAAGTACAGCACTATTGACATCATTATCAAAAACTACCGGCAAATGATACCGCTCTCTGTAGTATTTGCCCAGCTCCTTGCCATGCAGCTGTGGATAGTCACAGAGAAAAGTGCCGTTCTGCTCCGGTCCCGGCAGTCCAAACCCAATCGCTGCAATAGTTGGATAGACAACGATCAAACAGTCAATAAAGTCATCCAGCATGTTTACATCCAGCAATTCCGCCCCACATATTTCATTGTGCACGCACTTTCCCAAAAGATTTACGACACGAATAAAAAGCGTATCTTTACCGTTAACCTCATGCGTATAAAATACAAGAACATGCTGATATTCCGCATTATAAGAGTAGCACTGCGATGGACGTCCGCCATTTGATGGAATCATTTTTTCCATCACCGCTTCCCCCTCAGCCACAAGCTCCTGCAAGATCGAGGCAATCGTCACCACCGTAAGTCCCGTAGCTTTTGCCAACACTAATTTTGTTGTCATCTCTGATGTTTTCAGGGCATCCCGCACAAGATTTTTATTGACCTGCTTCATCATAAGAGAATTTGCCTGAACTGTTTTCATAAGCTTCATCCTTTTATATACTTTTTAAGTAGTCTTTAATAAGTATATAATACCTTGCGCTTTGCCAATCGTCAATAGATAAAAAGATTTTATTTTCAATTTATACTTCCAATATTCACTATACAGTATTACAATAAAAGAAGTGTACTGGTATTTTGTACCAGCAATTTTATCTTATAACACAACTACTGGAGGAACAGATTCCATGGCAAAACTGACACTGGACAAAGCGAAAGAAATCCTGAAAAAGCACGTAACCGAAGCACATCTCTTTACACATGCCGAAGCTGTAAGCGCAGCAATGGGCGCAATGGCAGATCACTTTGGCGAAGATAAAGCCCACTGGGAAGCCATTGGCTGGCTGCATGACATCGATTTCGAAAAATTTCCTACAGAACACTGCCAGCATGTACGCGAGCTGCTTGCTGATGAAGCGATCGACGAAGATGATATCCGCGCCATCATCTCACACGGGTATGGTATCTGCACGAAGGAATGTAAACCGACAACAAATCTCGAAAAAAGCTTGTTTACGGTCGATGAGCTGACAGGAATTGTCATGACAACTGCTCTTATGCGCCCTATGGGCATTGCCGACATGGAACTCAAAAGTCTCAAAAAAAAGTTTAAAGATAAGCACTTTGCCGCAAAATGCAATCGTGACCTTATCAAGCAGGGCTTTGATCTTCTCGGTCTTGATGCCAGCATTGTCATGCAGTGCTGCATCGACGGTATGCGCGATCACATGGATTCGCTTGGCCTTGGCCCAAAAGCAGAGGCATAAAACTTTTCTAAAAAGCACCAATTCTTTTCGAATTGGTGCTTTTTTAGTGAAACAAACCACAATCATAGTCATGAGCCAGCGCCTTTACGGTTTTCGCCGGATTATCATTGATGTACGTCTTTATCCAGTCTGTTGTTGGTTTTTTATAGTTGCAGTCATAGTACCGTTCACAAAGTTCTTGTGCAACGTCATGATATTTTCTCTGTATAAGAAGCCCTTTTAGTTCTTCAATTCGATTTTTTCCAACGTAACGAGCCAGTTTAGCAAGCGCTTCCACCAGTTCAGCTTCATCTGCTGGTGAGTATTCGGCTACAAGCAGCTTTACCCGTTCTTCGATGGGTGTATCAATCCATACCATACAGCCGCTGCAGATTGCATTATATACTTCATCGCGCAGCAGAAGCCGCCCAATACGACGGGATTCACCCTCAAAAAACACTGCCTTACCCTGATATTTTTCCAAAAGAGCATACAATGCCGAGTCAAATTTTTTCTGGCCTGGCTGTTCTTTATGCCCGACAGCTCCGAGCAGCGAACCGCGATGATTTGCCAAAGCTTCGAGATCGATAACAGGGTAGCCTGCTGCTGCCAACTGGTGTAAAAGCAGTGTCTTCCCCGCACCTGTATTCCCATATAAAGTAACCGGAACAATCCCCGCAATCACATAGGAAAAATGGTCCAGCAGCCAGTGACGATAAGCTTTATAGCCGCCATACAGACGATGCACCTTAATATCCAATGCATAAAGAAAGCTGCTGAGTGATGTACTGCGATAACCGCCGCGGGAACAAAAGATGATAAGGCAGTGTGTCTCATACAGCTGTGTAATTTCCCTGAATATTGTGGGCAGACGCTCTGATATCGCTTCTACCCCAGCCTGCTTTGCCAGAGAAATATGACCATGCGCATATAAAGTCCCCACCTCGATACGTTCTTCATCAAGAAGAACTGGAATATTGACAGCCCCCGGGATAGTTGCTTCCTCATATTCTTTCGGTGAGCGAACATCGATAAAAATCGGATTATTTAGCTTTAATGCCTCATCATACGTAATATCATTTTTCAACTATTTTCACCTCATTCAGATTTATGACTGTTCTTTTAGCAAATACAATGTACTTCAATAATTCTTCAGCTAGCAGAAGATCCCTGTGCAAACTGCACAGGGATCTTCTTTATATCATCCAACTAGTCTCGTTGGACTGTATGTCCTTTTTCATATTGCAAACGTTTTGTTTCCGGTGCATGATCAGATGGTTCTGCATGAATAAGCACATCAAAGCAACCCAGTTCTTCCTTGATTTCACGTTCAAGATCATCACAAATTTGATGTACCTGATCAAGCGACATATCCTTGTCAAACGTAATATGCACATCAAGCAATTTATATGAGCCAGAGCGGCGCGTACGCAAACAATGAAAGCCCATAACATCTTCATGTTCCGTAAAAATTCTTCCAATATAGGCTTCATCCTCTGCCGGCAGACTTACATCCGTAAGTTCCTTTGCCGATTCAACAACCATATGATAGCCCGCCTTGAAAATAATGCCCGCAACAAAAACCGCAATAAGCGGATCGAGCCAGAGCCACCCTGTGATCTTGATTCCGGCAAGACCAACAAGGACACCAACGGAAGTCCAGATGTCTGCCCGCAAATGCAGACCATCGGCTTCAAGTGCCTGTGAGCCCGTCTTGCGCGCGACCTTCATAAGCCGCCCCGATACATAATAGTTGATAATAATTGACGCTGCCATAATGACAATACCATATTCAAGGAACTGTGGTGCTGCCACGCTGCTGAACTTATGCACAGCTTCGTAAATAATACCCAGCGCCGCTGCTACAATAAGCAGGGCCTCAATTGCTGATGACAGGTTCTCAAACTTGCCATGTCCATAGTCATGTTCCAGATCCGGCGGCACAACCGACTTGTGTACTGCCCAAAATGCGATAACCGACGCAATAAGATCCACCCCGGAATGCATCGCTTCGGAAACAAGGCTTACTGCACCAACATAAAGCCCTACAATAAGCTTCAATATAACGAGTGTTGTATTCGAAACGATTGACAGTGCAGCCGTTCGTTTCTTTAAAACATCTAGTTGCTGTTCCATGATAAAACTCCCCCTGAAATAGCTATTCACATGCAAATATATCTATTCATCTGCAAATTCCAGACAAAAAACGAGCAAAAAAAGCCTGTGAGAGCCGTTATGGTCCCACAGACTTTGCTGTTGCACTATCGCCCGGCCGATTATTAACCGACTTGTTCCTAGGTTCATATTACCATGATACCGCTCAAGTGTAAAGTTTTAAAAAAATCCTGTTTTTACAGTTCTTTTCCCAATCTTTCAGCAAACTTTTCCTCCGTCATTGGTCTTGCATAGAAAAAGCCTTGTGCCAGACGACAGCCAAGTCCCTGCAGCAGCTCTGCCTGTTCTTTCGTTTCGATTCCTTCACAAATAACATTGATATCAAGCTCATGTACCATCTTAATGATATGATGCAGCAAAACATGCGACTTCTCTGTTTTTTTTAAGTCGTTTAAAAAAGAGCGATCCAGCTTGAGCATATTCCATGGTAAAAAATCAAGCAGCAGCATTGAAGAATAGCCCGAGCCAAAATCATCAAGTGCTGTCCGAAAGCCCCTTTTATGCATTTCGTCAAATACCTTTTGAACATGACTTCGCTGTTTTTTATCATTAAAATCAAGAACCACCGTTTCCGTAAGCTCTA
>JBAYAD010000190.1:0-5155 GCA_041669965.1 Selenomonadaceae bacterium | reverse complement strand
CTTTGTCGAGAATCCCGGCGCAAAGATAAAAGAATAAATTTCTTTATCTGTAAGCTCATTTTCCGCTTTTGAAAAAAGATGGTTCTCCCTGGCTCGCTTAAGAATTTTTTCCCGATTAAGGCCTGCGCCATCATCTGTAATATGAATGACCACTTCGCCACCGGCATTTTCTGCCATAAGCGTTATCTTTCCGATTTCCGGCTTGCCTGCAGCCCGTCTTTCCTCCGGCAGCTCAATCCCATGATCGACAGCATTGCGAATAATGTGCATAAGTGGATCAGATATATGCTCGTTGATATTCTTATCGACCTCCGTCGTCTCACCAACAAGCACAAGCTGTACCTTCTTTTCCAAGTTCTTCGCCATATCACGTACAAGACGATTCATCTTACGAAATGTCCCCTCTACCGGAACCATACGAATTGCCATAACACTATCCTGCAATTCGCCATTGAGCTTATGCAGTTGTCGTGCTGCCTTGGCAAAATTTTCAAGTTCCAGCCCACGAATATCCGGATTCTGCGTAACCATCGACTCGGCAATAACAAGTTCCCCAACAAGATCCATAAGATGATCCAGCTTATCTACCTTTACACTGATCATTGACTGTATCTCATGTCCCTCAGCTGCTGTCTTTGTCTTCGGCAATACTTCAATTTTCGGTAAAACAAGTTCTGCTTCCTTTACAGCTGCAATCGCCTTTTCCGCTGGAGTCGGCCAGAACTCACACTCTGCCACATTTTTTAATTGCCTAAGTTCCAGTTTCTCCATAAAAATCGTCTGATTAAGCTGCGTTTCCACTTCTTCAAAGTTCAGATTTGTCGTAAACCAAATCTGAAAGCCTACCTTACGAATTGTATCCACAGCCATATCATCATCAAGCAGATCTTCCGGTTTATAGTGAATCTCCTCCACTTTGTCCGATAATGTATTAAGCACGGCATAAGACCGCACCTCTTCCATTTCACAGCCATCCTCAAAAAATATCACTGCTGCATAGACATTCTCTGCTATCTTTTCTTTTGCCGCACTAATATAGTACTGCTGCTTCACCTCTGCTGCCGGAACAGCAGCCTCACATACCTTTTCTGCTGTTTTTTTCTTTTTCTGAGAATCCACATCCGGATTCTCCCCGTTCGCTTCCTTCATCATACGAAGAAACATAACCATCTGAGCCCGCTGATCCGCACTGCTCTCATTCGCTTTGCCGCCCGCATCAATCTTATCAATTTCTCCGCGGATAAAATCAACGGCCCCCAGAATAAGATCCGTGATTGACGAACCATCTATTATCTTAGGATGACTTTCCCTAATATAATAGAAGATATCCTCTACCGAGTGGGCCAGTGACGATACCTCATTTACCATCATCATTGCTGCCGATCCTTTGATTGTATGCATCGCTCGAAAAATCTCATTGACTTCATTCGTACTGAACGTACCGCTCTTTTCACTGCTCAGTGATAGCTGTTCCAACTGCTCCAAAAACTGCCGCGTTTCAAAAATAAACATCTCCAGCATTGGTTCATGCTCTGCCACGAAATCATCCCCTTATCCGTTTGGGGCTTCCCGTCTCCACACCAATTTTCTTTACAGGCAGCGGACAAAACAAGCCTACTGCATTCACATTAAAAAATTGTCTTTCATGTGAATCTGCAGCAAAGTTATTTCATTCCATTTTCCGTTTCCCACCATTATCTTACAGAGACAAAGAAAGTCCTTACACAAGTCGATCCTGTCAATCCTTAAAATACAATGGCACTTTATCTTTCCCCCATTTTATTCCATAACTCCAGACCATTCTCCTGCATTTCTAAAAAAAAACAAATTTCTTTTTCATCTTTTTTTCAGATACACTCTCTATGCTTGTAAATGGCAAAATTATAATGTACGAAAACACTTGTGCAATTTGTAAAAAATCACTTCAAAGCAACTTTTATATTTATAATAATACAAGCTTTTAACTAATTTTTTCAATATTTCATAAACTCAAACCGTTTATATTTGCCTTGCAATTAAAATAGTTTTAAATAAAAGCTTCAACAAAAGCAGCTCGCTCCATTACACTACAAAAGGATGATTTACTCTATGCATATTTTCGAAAAAACAAGTCCTGTAAAAATTTTGCAATATCTTGCATTTGCACTACTATTTTATGTAGTTATGATTATATTTTATATAAATATTGGCGAGGATATGACTCCAATAAATTATGTTGGCTATCTGGTTCCTGTTGTTTTTACTTTATTTTTAATCCAATATACAACAGAAACCAGCCTTTTTTCTTTATACGATCTTCCCCATGCATTTGTGGGTCTGTCCTGGTGCATCACCTTTCCTTTATTATATTCCTGGTCCTACAACACTACGTGGTTTATTGAAAAAATCCGTATTGATTTCCTTTTTGGTATTGGACTTTTCGTTTTACTTACTACGTTAGAATCTCTATGTTCGTTACCCAATTATCGGCCTAAAGTAATTGCTTTGGTTTTTTCATTTTTTGATTTTCTCTGTTTACTGATCCCCCTTACAGAATGCTCTTATTACGCAATCTATGATCATTGCCTTACCCCTGCAACACTAATGGCTTTATATCTCTCAAATCGGCGGGAAAGTCTGGATTTTCTCGAAGCCAACATCAGCCTTTTAGGAATGATCTTGATTTTAATCGGAATAGGCTTATTTTTTTTCCTTGCTTATTTACTCAATTATCGATTTGTACTTAAAATGCAATCGCGTTCCTTCGACCTTAAAAAAAAACGAATTTTGTTTTTTTTAACGATATGTATGCTGATCTATCTTCCGTTTGCCCTTTTTCCTAAAACATCAATTATTACCAACTGGGGCGATGTTAACGAATATGTACATGAAACCCAGGAATATGGCACTCATTATACTGAGCGTTTCAACAGTTTGAAACTATCTACGGCATCAACACTGGCGCAAAAGGCACCTGGCACTGTGATTATGATCATTGGCGAATCCGCTTCCCGCAATTACATGAAAGCCTACACACCTTCCATTCCTTATGACAATACGCCGTGGCTTGAAGAACGAATGCACGATCCAAACTTTGTCATATTTCGTAATGTATATTCCTCCTGGGTACAGACTGTACCCGTTTTGCAACGCGCATTAACGGAAGAAAGTCAGTATAATGACAAGATTTTTTCAGAATCCACCTCCCTCCTGGATATTGCAAAAAAAGCCGGCTATGAAACTTATTGGTTTAGTAATCAAGGACGATATGGAGAATTTGACAGTGCGATCACCTTAGTTGCAAAAACAGCAGACCATGCAAATTGGATGGACGATTCTTATGTATTAACCAACAAAGTCGATGGTGATTTATTACAGTTTTTACCTACTGTTGATCCCAGCAAAAATAACTTTATTGTTTTGCACATTATGGGAAGTCATATTTACTACAATAATCGATACCCTGAAGACTACGAAAAATGGAAAGAAGGCGACCGCCCCTCTACCGAAGAAGCTTATGCAAACAGCACTCTATATACTGATGCTGTTTTATCTCAGATCTATCAATATGCCAAAAAAAATCTGAACCTGCAGGCTATGGTATATTATTCCGATCACGGAGAAGACATTCATATTTCACACAATCCCGACGTGTTTAAATTTGATATGGTACGCATACCTATGTTTGTTTACTTATCCAATGACTATAAAGAAGCCTATCCACTGCAAAGCAAAACCTTACAACAAAACGAAAATCAATTTTTTACCAATGACATGATCTACGATACCGTTTGTGGTATTTTAAACGCTCCATCAAACCACTATGACGCGGGTCAGGATTTTTCTTCACCACAATACAGATTTAATCAGGAAACCCTGACAACCATGCTGGGAGAGAAGAAGCTAACAGAAGATCCATATCTTTCCGGTCTAAGCAACTAACACGGGGTTAAGATAAAATAGGCAACGTTAAAAAGACTGCAATTTCTTTTAGAGAAACGCAGTCTTTTTATTTTCACACAAGTTTTTAGACGAAAATGTAAAATTGCCGCTAAAGCGACACCTTTTACCTTTTTAAGCAAAGAGTTCCGCTGTTGTTAACGCAGCGACCGTGCGCGGCAAAACAACAGGAAGAAGCGTTCTTTTTCTGATTTCATTTTTCATTTTTTGTGTATAACCAATACAATCGAGAACAAGCAGTTTTGCTCCGTCTTCTTTAAGGTGAACGGCCTCTTCTATAACGTCATCAAAAGACTGATAAGGTGATGCTGCTCGAACATAAACCTTTTTGACGCCATTTTCATGCCATCGTCTTCTTGACTGCGGGATTTGACTCACATCCGGCGAGAGAACACCAAGAACCTGCTCCCCTATAACGGCACTTACAAAATGCTGCAAAAGTATTTGTGGATACAATAATGGTTTACTGCAGGAAAATGGCGGAAACTCTCCCGTACAGAGCATAAGAATTCCATCTACGCCTTGAGCAATCAGCTCATCCATATGTTTTTGGATACGCGGCAAAATATGCTTTTCAGCAATACGAACCGAAGAACCATCCTGCAGCCGTGTAACAAGAATATAGTCTCCTTCTTTTGGTTCGATCGCTTTGAGTTCTTTCGGACTCATTCCATCAAGTGCTCCGCGTTGAACAATTTCAATCCCCTGCAAAAAATGTTCCATGTCAGGCAGAACATCTACACGTGGTGATTGCCCTACCGTAATTGCACCTACTTTTCGTACCATGATAATTCTCCTCCCTTAGCCTTGCGCCAAGCACAATTTTTATGACGGGCGCAGCCGCTGCTTCCTTTGCGGCACTCTTCCAGCACAGGGCTTTTTGCTGATGATGCCCGAACCACAAGCTCAACAGCATGTTTGACCTCTGTTGGCGGCCCTTCAAGAACCCAGGTAATCGAACCTTCTGCACCGGAAATCCCACCAGAAGCAATAGGAATAGCTTTTACGCCAAATAAATTTTCCAAAGCAGTTTGTTCGGTCACCACTTCCCCAAAAATCGGAACCAGGCCGCAGCTCATACCCATGCTCCATTCTATGCGATTCATACCGGCAGCCTGACAAGCCTCTGATATTTTACCAGGGATACGTTTTTCAAGACCGCAGGCTATAATAATTTTACATCCTTGTGCCATAAGACCGCTGAAGCACTGTCCTG
>JBAYAD010000189.1:0-5160 GCA_041669965.1 Selenomonadaceae bacterium | reverse complement strand
TTCATGCTTCAAATGCTCGACATCTGATACATCCCATACGTAAAGTGCCATAAGTCCATGCAAATCGTCCGTTGTCGATACGGGACGATATTTTACATTATAATATTTATCCCCATTGGCAAATATATACTCGCCCTCCGAACCCCATATCGGAGCCGTTATAATACGCGGCCAAAAATCCTTAATTGCTGTACCAATCACCGGTGGTTCATTGAGCCATTTATTCAGTTCATCATTATGCCATTGCAGGCGTCCATCATTATCAATAATCAGTATTGCCGCTGGTATCTTTTCGATCGCATAATTTGATACTTCATTTACATTGCGGACAATATTTTTACAGTAATTATCAAAAGCTTTTTTCCGGTCAAGACAACGTTCCCGACCAAAAAAGAACAGGCATATCCATACAATAAAACTAATAGAAGCTACATATCTATTGTAATGCAGAATAACAAGCAAAAGCCCGCCAGTAACTGTCATGTGTATACAAATATCAATCCAGGCAGACAAATTACGAGGCATAGTTACCCCCCCATTTCAAATCATTATTCATTTTTCTGGCCAAAACGTCGTCGATAATCAAACACCATATCAAAAAGACCGGTAAATGCTAATATTTGTGCAAACATCCCATTAAACAATATAAGGATAAGTATAATCCATCGCACGAATTTTGACAAATGCGCATGCTCCGCCCAGTATTGAAACAAAGACAGCCCCTGTATCAGACCAATAAAAGTCGCAAGCATATTCAGATTCATTCCAATCTGATACAAAAGATCAATTTGGCGTGTGCCGCCCCAATACATCCCAACAAGACCAAAACCATAGAAATAGATAAATACCTTTGGCAAATGCCACTGTTTAAAAGGCGGAAATTCAGGCACACCTGACATTCCCAAGCGCCTTAACACCTTGCCAGCAACAATAAAATTAATGAAGGTATCAAGAATTCCCATAAGTACAACAATCAGTGGCATGAGTATTGCTACAATCTTCATGCTTTGCGTAAAAGCATTTGCTGTTTCTTCAATCTGTGCCTCACTCATGTTCATGCCACGATAAATATCAATCGATTCATTAAACGCATCCTTCATCATATCCACCTGCATATTAAGAGGATTGATATTCGTCATCGCAAAAACAAGTCCCAATGCTATAAGCTTTGCCACAATCGAGACAACAATCGTCGTCAAAAATATTTTTGTAGTTGAAAATCCTCTTCGATAGCCAATTCCCAGCATAATCCCAACCGGAGCAAAAGCAATTACCATGCGTAGTGACAATACTGGTTCCAAAAGAATCGCCATAAGCACACCTGATACAACAATCGACATAATGCCCCAGCGCAAGCCATGCCGCACAATAAGCACAATAACCGGCAACGGCCAGATCAATGCTGCAAGTGCACCAACAATCGGAACATAAACCGCGATAAGTGCCATGATTACAGTCAGTGCCGCCAGCAATCCACTCTCCGTCATTGATGATATTTTATGATTAACCATTTCTCCACCCTTTCAAGCTTCCGTACTTCATTATATTCTCTATCCTGCCACCAGACTTCTTTTATTAAAAAAATTTGCCGGATGATTCGTCCTTCTCCTATTTATCCAATCCTCTACAATTATATTATACTTTCACCTTAAATACAAAACTATTCTGCAAAAGTCCGGCAAAACCAAACAGACCGGCATCAAAACGATACCGATCTGTTTGGGCTTCAGTTTATTTATCAAATACACTCAAATCAAGAGCATCGAAACCCTTCAGGAGCTCTTTAACCTGTACGGCAATTTTTTTACACTCACCAATTTCTTTACCTTCAATATTTAGTGGCATATTGGGATCATGCAAAGACATTCGCAAAAGCGCCCAACCCTTAGCAAATACGACACGCACACCTTCGTACGACGGTGACACGAACTTTAATCCAGCCGTTTCAGCCCGCTGTGTAAATTCCTTCAAAACTTTTTCACCATACACATGAAAATCCTCCGTCTTAATCCTAAGACGATATTCCACACTTTCCGCCGGATATCTCAGTTTTTTGATAAGATCGCCAAAAGCTCTGCCATCCCGCTTTGCTTTGGCGGCTGCAATAAGCATCTTCACTGCAAGATATGCTCCATCATCAAGATAGTAATTTTCGCTAAGCGCACCGTGACCTGATGTTTCAATTGCAAGCGGTGATACTGTTCCAGCCTTATTAAGACGCTTGCATTCATCAATAACATTTTTATACCCTCGTTTAAAGCGATGATGTTTAAGCTTAAGATCTTGCTCAATAAATATTGCCAATTCGTCAGACGTAACCGAATCCGTAATAATCGTACTACCCGGATAATTTGGTGCAAGAATTGCAGCCATCATCGCAATAAGTGCATTGCGGTTGAGCTGTTCACCATCCGGCAAAACTGCTGACATTCGATCAACATCTGTATCAAAAATAATACCAAGATCTGCCTTGTTGCTAAGCACAGCGCCTCGGATTGCATCCATTGCCTGCTGATTTTCCGGATTGGGTATATGATTGGGGAAATGTCCGTCCGGGTCAAGAAACAAGCTGCCCGATGTATCCGCGCCAAGCACGTCAAGTACTTTCGCTGCAAAAAAACCACCTGCACCATTACCAGCATCAACAACGATATGCATACCTTTGAGCGGATGTTCATAATCTGCTGCTTTAATACCCTCACAAATCTTTTGGCAAAGACTTTTGGCATAGAGTTCAATAAGATCGATCTTTGCTACAGACGTAACATCCGCCGTCTGCGGCCTGCTTCCAACGGCCAGCTTCAGTACTTCAGTGATTTCATCTTTTTCAAGCCCGCCTTCTTCAGTGAACAGCTTAAGTCCGTTTCGATTATATGGCAAGTGACTCGCCGTTATCATAATCGATCCATCCATATTTGTTTCATTAAATACAATTGACATGAACATCGCTGGTGTCGATGCAAGTCCGCAGTCAACTGCTGCAGCTCCTTGTGACACGATTCCCCGAAGTGCTTCCTGCTTCAGATCATTTGCCGATATACGGGAATCATGGCCTACAGCAATATTTAAGTTCTGCGCTTGCCTGCCTGTCTTTTTTACTAAAAATTTCACAAAAGCCGCCACGATACGATTTACTGCTTCAGGATATAGTGTTACAGGCTCATCTGCAACCCCCTCTGTAGCAACACCACGCACATCACTGCCATTCTGGAGATTCATCATCGCTTTTTCTAAAATCATAAAAATACCTCCAACATTATAATATATAAAACACCTTTTCACTCTGATCGAGTGTCACACCTTACATCACAAAAACGGTGCCGCTTCACATAATGCGGCACCGTCCAATTTTTATGCACCAAAAAATTCATTTTCTGCTGCTATACAGAGCATATGGTAGACTGGCAAATGATATTCCTGAATTTTATATGTCTCTTTTTCCGGCACACGGATACAGATATCCGATATACCCCTAAGTTTACCGCCGCTTTCGCCCGTAAGCGTAATAACCGTAAGTCCTTTGACCTTTGCCATTTCAGCACCATAGATCACATTTGCTGAATTTCCTGATGTACTAATACCGATAAATACATCACCTTTTTCACCCATGCCAAGAACCTGCTGGGCAAACGACAAATCTGGTGCCTGATCATTTGCAAACGCTGTATTCAGTGCAATCTGATTCACAAGAGAGATTGCTGGAAGCGTGCTTTGCAGATGGTCCGCCAAATAGTCTGCATGTTCCGGGAAAAGTGATTTAATTTCCTCCCGCATAGAGGTCTGGATCTTTCTTGGCAAAAGAAAGCCCTTCATAAGCTCGCCCACAATATGCTCCGAATCAGCTGCACTGCCACCATTACCGCAGATGAGCAGCTTGTGATTCGCGCGATAAGCATCGCAGATTTTTGTAACGGCTGCAACCATATCAGCCCGGCAAACATGAAGTGCCGGATATCGTTCGATAAGATCATCGACTGCAGTCACTGTGGATTCTTTTATCATGTGGTCATCGTCCCTTTCGTTCAATAAAATAGCAGCAGTCTTTTATCTTCTGCGATATTCATCTGCTTTGCTCTTTGCCTCATAGCCCTGCTTTGATGGCGTGATATCAATAATTTTTTTCTGTGGCTCTTCCTGCTGCGGTTGCTGACGCATTGCCGTTTTATAGTTATGGCGATATACATTATCGTCCTTTTCCTTTGAGCGTCCACGAAACTTATTCCAAAGCATACGACCAATCATAAATACGGCTCCAAAAATAACAACATTCATGAGAAGTCCCATAATATCGCTCATAACTCCGCCAAGACCGCCC
Source organism: Selenomonadaceae bacterium (assembly GCA_041669965.1). GTDB lineage: Bacteria > Bacillota > Negativicutes > Selenomonadales > Selenomonadaceae > UBA1792. The sequence goes on along the minus strand of JBAYAD010000189.1, from coordinate 845 downwards.
ATGCCAAACATGCTGCTCAGCATACTTCCGAGGAACATTCCCCCGGCAAGAAGACCTATATTGCGCATCATACCGCCCCATGGTGTACTGCTCTTTGTTGCAGCAGCTGCTGCATTCGCCTTTCCACCTATTCCAGGTGCATCTTTCGTAAGTGATTTTGCCCCCGTCGATGGTTTGTAGTCTTTTGACTGTGTCGTTTTTGTTGTTGGTGGTGCTATATGCTTTTGAGTTGTAAAGCTATGGGTTGTGCCCCTCGGTATAGACATACGCGCGCCCCCCCTTGCTGCAAATGTCACTGATGTCATGACAAATACGCAAAGAAACAAAACAGCACTTATTTTTTTTAAATTCATTTTTATTCTTCCTCCCGAAATGCTTTAATATCTTCTGGAAATGCATAAATTTCACCCAAGGTATCAAGCTCGCCGGATAAATAGCGATCGATATCGTGTACATCGATATATAGCTTACAGTCAATATTAAGATACCCCTGTTCCTTCGCCTGGCTCAAATCACGAATCGCCATAAGCTTTTCTCTGAGTTTCAGGCATTCCTCACGAGTTGCATGGACATCCAGCTTAATCTGTGGAATCCCGTACTCTTTGAGAACATCCTGCATCGTCATTCTTTCTGACATGGAAATCCCCCTTAGTTTTCTTCTATCCTACATTATCTGTCTGGTTCTTTTCTGAAAGTCTTCTGCCTACATCTCACAAAATACAGACTATTTCTATTTTACTATACTTTATTCATCCAGACAAGAAAAAGTATTTTCATGCGCCAAGAAACTGCGCTTTCATAATTGCTACAAAAAGGAACACAAACACCCCTATAAGCAGGAAAAC
>JBAYAD010000188.1:0-5170 GCA_041669965.1 Selenomonadaceae bacterium | reverse complement strand
TAAAACTCATATATTAAAATATTTTATTTGTCTTTTTCCTTAAGTCAATCAACTTATTCACTTAAGAATTTAAGCATTCTATCAATTCGTCATAAATTTGATTGTTTGCTTAATCAGCTCTGCCTTTATTTTCTATACCTTCTTGAAAATTCTGTAATATTATAATTTATGTAAAAAAAGTGTATTAAATATATTTTTTCTGTATTATTTATCCATATCAAACGCTTATTTTATTCTTAGTGTGTCATCCAACTCATAAAGTGTGTCATTATAGATTTTAACTATTTCTTTTCTGTTTATCCGTAATCTTATTAACGAAACTCGCCTGCGACGATTCCTTACTATTTTAATACACTAGATGGCATAACATTTGCATTATATAGAGGTAAGCGTTTCATGAAAACGTTTTTATTACTACTATCTTCAAAGGAGTTGATCTTATGGAAATTAGTTTTGTCAGAATTGATGACCGTCTTATTCATGGTCAGGTAGCCACTGTATGGACAAAGGTCTCTGGTTGTAATCGCATCATGTGCTGCAGCGATGATGTTGCAAAAGACAGTATGCGCAAACAACTTTTACTGCAGGTGGCACCTCCAGGTGTCAAGGCTTATGTTGTTCCGATTGCCAAAGCAATCGAAGCATATAAGAATCCAAAGTATAACACATTTAAAACATTGTTTCTCTTTACAAATCCAACGGATGCACTTAGAGCTGTTGAAGGTGGAATTCCTTTCAAATCAATTAATCTTGGTGGAATGTGCTTTAAAGAAGGAACCACACTTATCTCAACCGCTGTAGCCGTTGGCCCTGAAGACGTGAAATCCCTCGTAAAGCTTCACGATATGGGCATTGAAGTTGAAATCCGTAAACTGGCCAATGAGCCAAAGGGCAATCTTATGAGTGCTCTCAAAGCAAAAAACCTGATCTAATTTATTTCATAATAAAGGAGTGCATATTTTATGACAACTGTACAACTCATCTTATTAGTTATTGTTGCGGCTATTTCCGGTATGGGAAGTGTACTGGATGAAGCACAATTTCACCGCCCTCTTATTTCCTGCACACTCGTCGGTGTGGTTCTTGGTGATATGACGACCGGTATTATTCTTGGCGGTACTTTGGAACTTTTAGCACTTGGCTGGATGAACGTCGGCGCAGCAATGGCTCCGGATGCCGCTCTTGCAAGTGTTATCTCTTCTATCCTTGTTATTGTCGGTCATCAATCCATTGGTGCAGGTATTGCAATTGCCATTCCGATTGCTGCCGCTGGTCAGGTTCTTACAATCTTTGTACGTACAATCACTGTATTTTTCCAGCATCTTGCTGATAAATATGCTGCAGAAGGCAGTATCCATGGTATTGAGCTTTGCCATTTTGGCGGTCTGCTCTTGCAAGGTATCCGTGTTGCTGTTCCAGCTGCACTTGTCGGCATGGTTGCCGGTACAGATACAGTCAATGCATTACTCGCTTCCATTCCGGAAGTAATCACCAGGGGGCTGCAGGTATCCGGCGGCTTTATCGTCGTAGTCGGATATGCAATGGTCATTAACATGATGAATGCAAAATCCCTTATGCCTTTTTTCTTTCTTGGTTTCCTTCTTGCTGTATTCACGAACATTAACCTTATCGGGTTTGGTGCAGTAGGTCTTATCTGCGCTTATTTCCATGTAAAATCACTTGCACGTGAACTTAATACTTCAGCTGCTGGTACAGGAAGGTCTGCCGATGATATTGATGATTCGGACTTAATGTAAATTAAAAGGAGGTAATCATATTATGACTGAAAACAAATTAACAAAAAGCGATCTCGTTTCAATATTTATTCGTTCAAATTTCTTACTTGGTTCTTTTAATTTTGAAAGAATGCAGGCTATTGGTTTTTGTGTATCGATGATTCCTGCTCTAAAGAGACTCTATAAAGGTGACGATCTCAAAGCAGCCTTAAAACGCCATCTTGAATTTTTCAACACACAACCATTTCTCGCAACACCGATTATGGGTATCATTGCTGCAATGGAAGAACAAAAAGCAAATGGTGCTGATATCAGTGAAGCTGCTTTAAGTGGTGTAAAAATCGGCCTTATTGGACCGCTCGCTGGTGTCGGTGACCCAATTTTCTGGGGCACACTTCGTCCTGTACTTGCGGCTCTTGGTGCTGGTCTTGCTCTTACTGGTAGCCTGCTCGGACCTTTGGTCTTCTTTGTTGCCTTCAACGTTATTCGTCTCCTGACGAACTGGTATGGTGTAATGTACGGCTACAGTAAAGGAACGCAGCTCGTATCCGACATGGGCGGCAACAAGCTCAGATTCCTCACTGAAGGTTCTTCTGTGCTTGGTCTTCTCGTCATGGGTGCTCTCGTCGCAAAATGGACAACCGTAAATATGCCACTTGTTCTTACTACCTATACCGCGGCGAATGGTAAAGAAGTCGTAACCACTGTACAGACTGTACTTGACAGCCTCATGCCAGGCATTGTACCACTTCTTATGACATTTGCCTGCATGTACTTCCTTAAAAAAGGTCTGAATCCACTTCTTATCATTCTTGGACTTTTCGTCCTTGGTATTGCCGGTTATGCAGTCGGTTTATTTGCATAAGACTACTAATTTCTATTATATATTTCTTTCCATTCCATTATAGAAAAAGCTCTGAACCCCTGCACGGGTCCAGAGCTTTTTTGTTTTATTTACTTTTTTCTTGTTGAGGCTTAAATGTTAATTCATTGCCTTGAAGATCAATGTTTACAATATCGCCTTCTTTAATCTCACCTTTAATAATTTCCTTACTTAAGGCTGTTTCCACCGTATGTGACAACAATCTTTTGAGTGGACGCGCACCATAGTGTGCATCAAAACCTTTATTGGAAAGCATCGTGAGAACTTCATCTGACCACACAAGACTAATCTTGACTTGTTTCTGTAGGCGCCGGTTGAGCGTTTCAAGCAGAATTCCAGCGATTTTTCTGACCTGCTCTTTGGCAAGTCCCTTGAATACAACAATATCATCAACTCGGTTTAAAAATTCCGGGCGGAAATATTCCCTGAGGATTTCACGCACGGATTTCTCTGCTGCGGCAAAATCCTGAGCATCAAGGATTTCATGTGAACCAAGATTTGACGTCATAATAATAACGGTGTTCTTAAAATTGACAACTCTCCCCTTACCATCTGTCAGACGGCCATCATCGAGAATCTGCAAAAGAACATTGAATACATCACGATGTGCCTTTTCGATTTCATCAAGTAAAATCACACTATACGGATGGCGGCGTACAGCTTCAGTCAGCTGACCACCTTCATCATAACCAACATACCCCGGAGGCGCGCCGATAAGACGAGATACGGAATGTTTTTCCATGTACTCACTCATATCGATACGTATCATACTGCGTTCATCATCAAAAAGTGCCTCTGCGAGAGTCTTTGCTAATTCAGTTTTGCCGACACCTGTCGGTCCAAGAAAAATAAACGACCCAATTGGCCGGTTCGGATCTTTTATACCAGCACGTGCACGCAGAATAGCTTCGCTGACAACTCGTACGGCCTCATCTTGTCCAATGACACGTTCATGAAGAATAGTTTCCAGATTCATAAGTTTTTCGCGTTCTCCAGTCATCATCTTCGTAACCGGAATACCTGTCCAGCGGCTTACAACTTTAGCAATATCTTCTTCACCGACTTCTTCCTTCAGAAGCTGTTCGCCTTTTGCTTTACTTGCCAGTACATTTTCCTGTTCCTGTAACTGCTTTTGCAGCTCCGGCAGTTTTCCATATTTAAGTTCAGACATTTTATTGAGATCATAGCTGCGTTCAGCCTGCTCCATCTCGCCTTTTACATTATCCATTTCCTTCTTAATCGCACGAAGATGCAGAATGAACTGTTTTTCATCTTCCCATTTTTCCTTGAGCTTCTTTTCTTTTATTTGTAAAGCATCTTTATCCTTACTAATCTGCTCCAACTTTTTCTTAGAGGCCTCATCAGTTTCCTTGCGTAGTGCCTGTTCCTCAATTTGCAGCTGCATAATTTTTCGACGGACCTCATCAAGCGGTGCCGGCATAGATTCTATTTCTGTACGAAGCTTTGCTGCTGCTTCATCGACAAGATCAATAGCCTTGTCCGGCAAGAAACGATCCGAAATGTAACGATCCGACAAAACTGCTGCAGATACAAGCGCATTATCACGGATACGAACCCCATGATGGACTTCATAGCGTTCCTTTAGCCCACGCAGAATAGAGATTGTATCCTCTACACTCGGCTGATTGACCATAACTGGCTGAAAGCGACGTTCAAGTGCCGTATCCTTTTCAATGTATTTACGATACTCATTAAGTGTAGTTGCTCCAATGCAGCGAAGATCACCACGCGCAAGCATTGGTTTCAATATATTACTGGCATCCATCGCACCTTCAGCCGCACCTGCCCCAACAACCGTATGGACTTCATCAATGAATAGCAGAATCCGCCCGTCTGACTTTGCTATTTCTGTGAGTACACCTTTTAATCGTTCTTCAAATTCACCGCGGAACTTTGCTCCTGCAACAAGTGATCCCATATCAAGCGAGTACAGCGTTCTATTCTTTAACGATTCTGGCACATCACCAGCAATAATACGACGAGCAAGCCCCTCAACGATTGCAGTCTTACCAACCCCTGGTTCTCCGATGAGTACCGGATTGTTCTTTGTCCGACGCGACAAAATTTCTATCGTCCGACGAATTTCTTCATCACGGCCAATGACCGGATCAAGTTTCCCCTGGCGTGCCGCCTCTGTAAGGTCACGACCATACTTTTCCAAAGACTTATAGCCGCTTTCCGGATTATCATTTGTGACATTTTGCTTACGATTTTTTTTAATAATCGACTGAATTTTTGACTTTGTTAAACCAAATTCACTACACATACGAACGATATCGTCGCCTCCATCTTCGACAAGTGCAAGCAGTAAATGCTCTGTACTGATATAATCATCTTTCATATCCTGTGCAATCTTTTCTGCCCTTCCCAGCACACGAACCATTTCCATGCTCATGCTCAGGCGGTCCTGACCCTTGACTCCCGGTATTTTTTTTAAAACCTGCTCTAAGCGCACCTTTAGCATCGTCTTATCGGTCTGACATTCCTCAAAGATTGTATCCAGTAAACCTTCCGGTTCTTTTACAAATGC
>JBAYAD010000187.1:0-5170 GCA_041669965.1 Selenomonadaceae bacterium | reverse complement strand
TAGCGATACAAGTCGTGCGAATATTGAATAAAATCTTAAATAGGGGTTAATAAAAATGAGTAAAGAAAAAAAACTAGTTATTTCTGATTGTGATCATACGGATATTAATGAAGAAAAAAAAGTATTTGAAGGCGCAGGCTTTGATTATTCTTGGTTTCATTGTCAAACGGAAGAAGAAGTTATAGAGAAATGCCATGGTGCTGTAGCGATGCTGAACCAATGTGTACCGCTGAATGAAAAAGTCTTTAAAGGAATTCCTACGTTAAAGATGATTGTACGCTATGGCGTTGGTGTTGATAATGTGGATATTCAGGCAGCGACAAAATACAATATTCAGGTTTGCAATGTGCCGGATTATGGAACGGAAGAAGTTGCGGATCAGGCATTTACTTTAATGATGGCTTTGAGCAGAAAACTATGTAAGATCGTGCCGCTTGTAAAAGAAGGCATCTGGGATTATACACGGACGATTCCGATTCAGCGCAATCGATTGAAAACGGTTGGTATTGTAGGACTTGGCAGGATCGGCAGTGCCTTTGCAAAACGGGTTCATGTCTTAGGCTGCAGGGTTATTGGCTATGATCCTTATGCTAATGCTGCTAAAAAACATAATAAAGAAATTGATTTTGTCGAATTTGTCAGCAAGGAAGAATTACTGCAGCAGTCCGATATCATATCATTACATTGTTCATTAAATAAGGAAACGGAAGATATTATTGGAGAAAAGGAACTGAAAATGATGAAACCGAGTGCTTATTTAATTAATGTAGCACGTGGTGGCCTTATTGATGAAGCTGCTCTCGACAAAGCATTGACAGGAAAATGGATAGCTGGTGCGGGAATTGATGTCACGAAAACAGAACCACTGCCAGCGGACAGCCCTTTACTTAAACAGCCGGAACTTCTTATTACGCCGCATATGGCCTGGTATTCTGAAGAGGCGGCGGTTGATCTCACTCGCAAGTGTGCGGAAGAAGCCGTTCGGTTCCTTAAAGGAGAAAAAGTGCATTATCCGGTGAACAAAATAGAATAAGTTATACTAAATTTAAAAATAAATTTATGATTCAGTTTTAAAGCATTATATAGTTTTAATTAATTTCGTGCCATAGGGGAAATATAATAAGCAAATGATTTATTCTGTGGCACGAAATTGTTAAAAGTTCCTATGGGTTTTTCATGGGAGTTATAGAGTTTGATTAATAAAATTGCTTTTATTAATTGAGATTTTACTACGAATCAGCAAACGGGTGTTTGCAAAAAAAAATATGTGGAGGGACCTTATTATGAATCACAAAATTACCAAAATCGATGTTCATCTTGTATCTACTAAAATGCCGGATAATATTGCCGATGCTACCCGGAAAGTCGAAAGTGTAGGATATCTAATTGTACGTCTGACTACAGAAGATGGTTTGGAAGGCATTGGCATAACCTATCATGAAGTAGGGGGGTATGCAATAAAAGAAGTAATAATGAGAGATGCTGCTCCTTTGGTTATTGGCAGAGATCCATTTGAAACGGAAGTCGTTTGGCAGGATATGGTCCAATACTTACGCGGTGTAGGCCGTAAAGGACTGATTTTCTGTGCGATAAGTGCTATTGATATAGCTATGTGGGATTTGAAAGGCAAAATTACCGGGCTGCCTCTTTATAAATTGTTTGGCGGTAACCAAACTAAAGTACCTGCTTATTGTACGGGCGGATGGACTTCGTATTCTGATGAAGAATTAGTTAAAGAACTTAAAGATATTGTAGCGCAAGGCTATAAAATGGTTAAATTCAAAGTTGGTGTAGAAGGCGGGCAAAATATTAAACGTGATTTAGAACGTGTCAGAAAAGTCAGAGAAGCTATTGGGCCTGATATTGGAATCATGCTGGATGCTAATAATGTTTGGGATTCAACGACCAGTATCCGCTTTGCCAATAAAGTAAAACAATATGACATTATGTTCTTAGAAGAACCTGTGGGAGCTGACGATATTCCTGGTTTAGCTAGATTTAGACGTAGTACAGACATGACTTTGGCTACAGGTGAACAGGAATATACGAAATTTGGTGCCCGGGATTTAGTGATGGCGGAAGCCACGGATATTATTCAGATTGACTGCGCCAGAGCGGGCGGATATACGGAAGCGCTCAAAGTTGCAGCGATTGCACAAGCGTGGAACTTAAAAATTGCACCGCATGGAATGGAACATATTCATATGCATTTAATAAGTGCTATGCCTAATGGGTTGTTTGTCGAAAGAACACTTACCTTTGAAGAAATTACAGCGAAAGCTTTTATAGATGCTCCAATGCCTAAAAATGGTTTTATCGAAATACCGGATTTACCAGGGATCGGTCTTACATTAAATATGGATTATATTAGATCACACGATGAAAAATAGAAGTATGCCAGTTTTTTGATCAGCGGATCATAAGGCTTGGCAAAGTGAAGTTTGCTGAATCTAAATTATCGCACTGTGTTTTTTATGTATAATACAGTGCGATGTTTAGAATTGTATAATTGGGCTAAAGTGGAATGATAGGATGTGTATAATATGGAATCTGTATTAACGGATAGTTCAATTCATGAAATTTTAAAAGACAAAGAAAACATAGGTTTGATTGAAAAGATATCTTATGGATTTGGAGATTTGGGTTCGAATTTTGTAATGGCGGCCATGAGTAATTTCTTACTGTTTTTCTATACAAATGTCGCGCTGATTCCTGTAGAAGCTGTTGCCCTGTTATTGTTGATTTCAAAAGGTGTAGATGCATTTGCTGATCCTATTATTGGTGGTATGATTGATAAAACCACTAATAGTAAAAGGGGTAAAACTCACCCATATATGTTGTTTGGTGCGATCCCCTTTGCAATACTATTTATTTTAACGTTTACCGTATTTGATTTTTCCCCTAGTGGAAAAATTGTCTATGCGTATATAACTTATATACTTTTAGGGATCTTATACTCTGTAGTGAATGTGCCATATGGCTGTCTTATGCCTATGATGAGCCGTTCTCCTGAAATGAGGATTAGCTTGGTTAGTTTTCGTATGCTGGGCTCTTGTTTTGGTGCGTTAATTATAAGCAGCTGTATGATTTATTTGGTTGATCTGTTTGGTAATGGAGATAAACAAATGGGTTTTACTTTAACAACAGGACTATTTGGTATATTAGCGATGCTATCCTTCTGGATTGTTGTCGCTAAATGTAGAGAACGTTATAGCAGTACAAATAAAGAGGAAGATAAAGAGCCAAAAATCGAGATGGGGTTTATTGAAAAATATAAAACAATTTTCAAGAATGTGCCATGGATTATATCGGTAATAGTCGCTTTATGCCATCAGACGAAAGGTGCAGCACTTGGTGCAGTTACATTGTACTACTGCATGTACGTTATGAATTCTCCCTGGCTGGCAGCTATTTTGTTGTCACTTATTTATATAGGACGATTTGTTTCAGCTATAAGTGTACCTTTTTTGGTAAAAAAATTAAAATTGAAATGGACAAACTTACTTGGATTAGGCGGATTTTTAGTTGGTTTTAGTATTTTGATCTTTGTTAAAGATCCTGTTATTTTTTGTATTGTTTATGTAGTGGCCCAATGTTTTGATGGCCTCAATACAGCTGCTGTTTATGGCATGGCTGCTGATTCGGTCGATTATCATGAATGGCGTTTTGGCATAAAAGCAGAAGGTACAATTTATGGTGGTTATAGTTTTGCTAATAAAATTGGTTTGGCTTTTGGTGCAGCTATAATGGGCTATATATTAAGCTTTGCTGGTTACGATCCATCTAATATTACAGAATATACAAAAAATATAATAAATCTATCGTATTTTTGTGTTCCTATTGTGTTCACTATAATTCCGATAGTAGCATTATTCTTTTATAAATTAGATGCAATTCATCCCCAAATCGTAAAAGAATTGGCTGAAAAGTAAAGTGTGAATGGCTTTGGGCGAATAATCCGGGAATGCTGGTTATAGTTAGTGGTTAGTTAACAAAAGCATAGTATAAAAATAAAAAACTCTTCTTGAATGTCAATAGGTTGTCATTATAGACCTAAATATATGGATAAGGATATGAATAAAAATGAAAATTGCTTTAATAAATGAAAATTCTCAAGCTGGAAAAAATGAATTAATTTATCAGGAGTTAAAAACAGCAGCAGAAAAAGCCGGACATACGGTATATAACTATGGGATGTATTCAACAGCCGATAAGCGTCAATTGACGTATGTACAAAATGGGCTTTTAGCTTCTATTTTATTAACAACAAAAGCAGCAGATTTTGTTGTTACCGGATGCGGTACGGGGGAAGGTGCAATGCTCGCTGCTAATAGCTTTCCTAACGTTATCTGTGGTCATGTAGTAAACGGGCAGGACGCGTATTTGTTTGGTCAAATAAATGATGGTAATGCGGTTTCAATTCCGTTTGCTCAAAATTTTGGCTGGGGCGGCGAAATAAATTTGCGTTATCTCTTTGAACGGCTGTTTTCTGAACCGTTCGGCGGCGGATATCCTAAAGACAGAGTTGCGGCTGAACAAAGCAATAAAAAGATTTTGGATAACATCAAGAAAATAACGTACAGACCGCTGCTGACTATTTTAAAAGAAATTGATCAGGATTTCCTCAAACGTGCAATTGATGATAAAAATTTTGTGGAATATTTTTATTCGAATTGCCAGGATGCTGAAATAGCAGCCTATTTAAAATCGCTTTGAGAAACAGGTCAATCAGGGTGATTGCTGAATCTTAGACAAATAAAAAGCGGGGGACTGAAAGATGAATCTTTTTGATATTAAAGGAAAAAAAGCAATTGTGACAGGCGGAACCAGAGGGCTGGGCTACGGGATGGCTGAAGGTTTGATGGAAGCCGGCTGTGAAGTAGCCATTGTTGGAACATCGGATAAGGTTTATACTGTAGCGGAAGAATTTCACCGCAAAGGATTTACCTGCTATGGTGTAAAAGGAAATTTTGAACAGCGTGATCAAATATACAGTACATTTCAAACTTGTCTGGAAAAGTTTGGCGGAGAACTCGACATTCTGGTAACAGCACATGGAATTCAACGGCGAGCTAGTGCGGAACTGTTTCCCATTGAAGAATGGGATCGCGTAGTAGGGGTAAACTTGAGTTCGGTTTTTATCCTTTGTCAGGAAGCAGCTAAAGTCATG
>JBAYAD010000186.1:0-5174 GCA_041669965.1 Selenomonadaceae bacterium | reverse complement strand
TGTGTATTGTGAACGGACAATACGATTGAGTATATTTGCAAAAAAGAGAATGGGTGGGGTATTGTTTATGAAAAGTGACGTTGTAAAAAAAGGACCAACACGCTCGGCACATCGTGCCTTGTTTTATGCTATGGGATATGGACCAGAAGATCTGGAAAAACCGCTAATTGGGGTAGTCAATGCATTCAATGAAATTATTCCGGGCCATATGCATCTTAGATCAATTGCGGAAGCTGTAAAGCTCGGTGTAGCTGCTGCGGGTGGCACGCCCCTTGAATTTCCTGCAATTGGGGTCTGTGATGGGATTGCAATGGGGCATTCGGGGATGAAGTTCTCGCTTGCGAGCAGAGAGCTTATTGCCGATTCGATTGAAGCAGTAGCGACAGCTCATGGTTTTGATGGTCTTGTGCTTATTCCAAACTGTGATAAAATTGTTCCGGGCATGCTCATGGCAGCAGCTCGTTTGAATATTCCCTGCGTTGTTATAAGTGGTGGCCCTATGCTGGCAGGACGTTACCATGGTGAAAATGTAAGTGTAAGTACAACATTTGAAGCTGCTGGTAAATTTACGGCAGGAAAAATGACCGCTGAAGAAATGACAAATCTTGAAATGCATGCTTGTCCGGGATGTGGTTCGTGTTCGGGTCTTTTTACAGCAAATACGATGAATTCACTCACGGAAGTTCTTGGAATGGGTCTTCCTGGTAACGGAACAATTCCAGCTGCTTACTTTGGGGAAAGAAGACTTCTGGCAAAACGCGCGGGTAAAGTGATCCTTGATCTTGTAAAAAATGATATTAAGCCACGTGACATTATGACACGTAATGCATTTAGAAATGCAATTACGGTAGATATGGGCATTGGTGGGTCCTCTAACACAGTGCTTCATCTTACTGCAATTGCGCATGAAGCTGGTATTGAACTGCCGCCACCACTTTTTGATGAAATTAGTGCAAAAACCCCATATATTACTAAACTTAGTCCAAGCGGTATTCATCATATGCAAGATCTTCATGAAGCTGGTGGTCTCTGCGCTGTCATGCATGAACTTGCAAAGAAGGGTGTTCTTGATCTTGATGCAATTACTGTCACTGGCACACTTCGTGACCGTATAAAAGATGCTGTGATTGAACGTCCTGATGTTATTAAAACAGTAGAGAATCCTTATCGTAAGACTGGTGGGATTGCGATTCTTAAAGGGAATTTAGCTCCTGATTATGCTGTAGTTAAGGAATCGGCTGTTACGGAAGATATGCTTGTTTATAAGGGAAAAGCAAAGGTCTATGACTCGGAAGAAGCCGCCATTGAGGCAATCGTTGGTGGTGAAATAAAGAATGGACATGTTGTTATTATCCGTTATGAGGGACCAAAGGGAGGGCCTGGAATGAGAGAAATGCTTAATCCAACATCAGTTATTACTGGCATGGGACTTAAGGTGGCGCTCCTTACGGATGGTCGCTTTAGTGGTGCAACTCGTGGTGCTTGTATTGGTCATGTTTCGCCAGAGGCAATGGAAGGTGGCCCTATTGCTATGGTTAAGGATGGTGATACGATTGCAATTGATATTCCAAACCGTAAGCTTGAGCTTCTTATTAGTGATGAAGAAATGCAGAATCGTAAGGCAGCCTGGGTACAGCCAGAGCCAAAGGTGAAAACGGGATATCTTTCACGTTATGCAAAACTTACAACATCCGCAAGCAAGGGTGCGGTGCTGGAATAAAAAATGATAGCAGCTGCGGCAAAGTAATTTGTTGCAGCTGCTATTGTTTTTGTAGTCTTTTTTGGGTATAATAAACAAGTTAAAAAAGAAATAATAAATTTAGAGGTGTATGATTTGCATATTGTTCTGATTGAGCCGGAGATACCCGGGAATACAGGAAATATTGCCCGTCTTTGTGCGGCAACGAATATAGAACTGCATTTGGTGAAACCTTTGGGGTTTTCTACCGATGACAAGTATTTAAAAAGAGCTGGACTGGATTACTGGCATCTTGTAAAGGTCCATTATCATGAAAGTTTTGATGAGGTTTTGGCAATGTATAAAAATCACCAGTTTTATTATAGTTCAACAAAAGCACCACGTTCTTATACGGAAGTTTCTTTTGGTGAAGATGATATGCTTGTGTTTGGCAAAGAAACGGCTGGAATCCCAGAAACTATTCTGAAAGAACACTGGGATACTTGTATACGTATACCGATGCTTAGCGATGCCCGATCACTGAATTTATCAAACTCAGTAGCAATTGTTGCGTATGAAGCTATGCGGCAGTTGGATTTCAATCATTTGAAGCAAGTCGGATTCGATCATTTAGATTAACTTTAGATAGGAATGACTTTATTTTGCAAATAAACAAGGCCTTTGTTGAAGCACTACAGAAAGTTTTGCCAGCAGAGCATATTTTACTCAATGAGCCAATGAGCAGACACACAACATTTAAGATCGGTGGCCCGGCAGATTGTTTAATTTTTCCAGCATCAATGGATGAAGTAAAGAATGTATTTGATCTTTTGCATGAATACGAGATTCCGTTTACTGTTTTAGGTAATGGATCGAATGTTCTTGTTTTGGATAAGGGTATTCGTGGTGCCACTGTGAAGTTTAATTCGCCGATGTCATATATTTATAATGAAAACGAACATATTTTTGTTGGGGCCGGGGCTCCGCTTAAAGATGTTTCTCAGTATGCAGCTAAGTGCAGTCTTACCGGCATGGAGTTTGCTGTAGGAATTCCGGGCAGCATTGGAGGCGCCGTATTCATGAATGCCGGTGCATATGATGGAGAGATTAAAAATATTGTCAGAAGTGTTAAAGCGGTAACGGTAAACGGTGAAATTGTTAAATACTCAGCAGAGCAACTTGCTTTTGGTTATCGTCACAGTATTTTTCAGGAAAACGGTTATGCGATTTGTGAGGTTGAAATTGTTCTAAAGGAGGGGCAACCAGAAGAAATTAAGGAAAAAATGGATGGTTTGACAAAACGTCGTGAAAGTCGACAACCCCTTGAAATGCCGAGTGCTGGAAGTACGTTTAAAAGACCACAGGGATATTTTGCGGGAACACTTATTGAAGAAAGCGGACTTAAAGGATTTAAAGTCGGCGGTGCACAAATTTCACTTAAGCATGCAGGGTTTGTGGTCAATGCGGGTGGAGCGACGGCGGAAGATGTATTAAAACTTATAAAAGAAGTACAAAAGCGTGTTTATGAACGGCATGGTATAAAATTGTTTCCCGAAGTTCGTATGATGGGTGAGCAATAAATAAAAAAAACAAGATTCTTCGGTGAATCTTGTTTTTTTTTATCAACAAATCAGATTATTATGAATATATGGAAATTATTGTTATATTGTGGTATAATTAGGTTACAAAATAAATGTGCTATAGTATTTGCTTGTTTAATAAAAAAGTAAACAAGATTATAGAGATTTGAGGGAGTGGGTGCGATATGAAGTTACAATTCTTAGGCGCAGCACATACGGTAACAGGTTCATGTTTTCTTTTGGAAACAGATAAAGGAAAAGTTCTTATTGATTGTGGGATGTTTCAGGGAGCAAAGCGCATACGAGAACTGAATTATGAGAACTTTAAATTTAATCCGGCAGAAATTGATAGCGTGTTGCTTACACATGCACATGTTGATCATTGTGGTCTCATCCCGAAACTTTGTAAAAATGGGTTTAAAGGCAGTATTTATGCAACAAAAGTAACATGTGAGCTTGCACAGATTATGCTGCCTGATTCAGCTCATATTCAAGAATCAGATGCGGAATTTATCAATCGTAAGGGGCAGAGAAAAGGTGTGCTGCCAGTAAAACCACTTTATACACTCGCTGACGCAGCAGCGTCGCTGCATCAGTTTGTGAAAGTTCCCTATGATGAAAAGATTCAAATTATGGATGGCATAGAGGCAGTTTATTATGATGCCGGACATATCATTGGATCAGCAGTTATTGAAGTTTGTGTAACGGAAAATGGATTGATGACAAAACTCGTTTTTTCTGGGGATGTTGGGCAGCCAGATCAACCAATTATAAAGAATCCAACAATTATAAAAGGGGCCGATTATCTCATTGTTGAGTCGACTTATGGAGATCGTCTCCATCAACTTTATGACAAGGAAGGTGCGCTCGCTGATGTTATTAATGACACAATGGATCGTGGCGGTAATCTTATCATCCCATCTTTTGCTGTAGGGCGGACACAGACTTTATTATATTATATTTATAATTTGTGGAAGGCGCACAGGATTGATGATGTACCAATTATTCTTGATAGCCCGCTAGCTATTGCTGCAACAAGAATTTTTGCTCACAATACGCAGGAATTTGATGAAGAAGCTGTGGAAATGCTTCGTGTAGATGGAGGATTCCCACAGATGCCGCAACTGAGGGTCTGTGAGACGGCAGATGAGTCACGTGCATTGAATAGCTCAGAAGGATCATCAATTATTATTTCAGCAAGCGGCATGGCAGATGCTGGTCGTATTTTACATCATTTGAAACATAATCTTTGGCGGCCGGAGTCTACGGTCCTTTTTGTTGGCTATCAGGCAGAAGGAAGTTTAGGACGTCGACTATTGGATGGTGTAAAACGGGTAAAAGTTATGGGTGAGGAGGTTGCTGTAAAAGCGAAAATCTATAGATTAGACGGGTTCTCTGCTCATGCAGATAGTCAACAGCTTATGGACTGGATGAAAAACATACAAAAGCCAAATCCGGCAATGGTATTTGTTGTTCATGGCGAAGCAACATCGTCAGGTGCTCTAAAGGAAAAGATTGAAAAAGATTTTTGTAAAAATGTATATATTCCGTTTTACGGAGATAAAGCCATAATTGAAGGGCGGAAGTACGAAATTGAAACGTCTACAATTCCAAATGTATCAGTGGAAAAGGATATGGAAGAGTTCCTGGAAATGATGGATAAGGATTATCGTCAGCTTCGCCATATGCTGCTTGGAATTGTTATTCGCAGTCCGGAACTTATGGAATCAGTGATAAAAACAGTAGAAAAAGGCTGGCGTTACATGAAAAAGTTGTTTAATCCTTTTGGCATATGATACGTTTTTTATAAAAAAATAGAAAAAAATAATTGACAATGTTCCTTTTGTATAATAAGATGATGGATATGCAAATATGAAAAAGAATGCAGATGTAGATTTTGCGTTCTTTTTCTTTTA
>JBAYAD010000185.1:0-5188 GCA_041669965.1 Selenomonadaceae bacterium | reverse complement strand
TTGTATACATACAATCATCTCCTCTTAACATACATAATTATACAAAAAGTTATGATTCAATGCAAATATAATACAAAATACATACACATATATTTTTAGTATATTTATATTTTTCAGTTATTAACAAAAAACAAATGACTGCCTTACTTCACCAGGCTATCACTTGCTTTATCTGAGTTATTTAATTTTTTATTATCTTCTATTTTCTTTAATTTTAAGCTTATAATCCGTACCACGGCAGCATCCACGCTTTTTCGGTTAAGCCGTCCATCCTGTAATGCTTTCAGCATACCTTCATATACAGCAACCTGATGTGCCTGCTCATGACAGACAAGTATCATATCAGCACCGGCATTAATCGCCTTCACGCCAACATCCTCAAAGGCATAATGATTTGATATAGCACCCATTTCCATATCATCTGTTATAATAAGTCCGGTAAAGCCTAGCTTTTCCCGCAGAAGTCCCTGCATAATCTTCGGTGACATACTTGCCGGATTTTTCGCATCAAGTGCTGGATACGTTAGATGTGAAACCATAATAAGGAAATCATCGGTTTTACTACTGTTTTGGATAGCTGCACGAAACGGCACAACATCCTCTGCCTCAAGCTGTTCCCTGCTCACATTAATTACCGATCCATCAATATGTGAATCCATCTGCTCTCTACCAATTCCCGGAAAATGCTTCAGCGTATAAATCATTCCCTCTTCTGCATAGCCGCTTCCAGCAGCTTCAATAAACTTTGCTACAATATCCGGTACACTGGCATAAGAACGTCCTGGTATTCCCAAATCTGCATCCGGAGCAAAATTCACATTAATACCAAGATCCATAAGTGTCTGTGCCGTCGCCCGGGCCCAGGACTTTGTCCCGGCAAGATCTCCAGCCGCACCCAATACACCCGCAGCAGGAGGCAGCGGAATATACTGCTGCATACGTGCAACAGAACCACCTTCCTCATCAATCCCAATAAAGAGCGGCTGCATATCATTATCCCGGGCCGTCTGCTGTATTTTTCCTGTCAGATTACGCACCTGTTCCGGGGTATCCATGTTGCGATCAAAAAGTATAATACCACCTATACTGTACTGATTCAGCATATAACGCGTGCTCTCATCAAAAGCTGTTCCTTGCACCCCGATGATAAGCAACTGTCCTATCTTTTCCCCATCCGACATTTTTGCAACAATACGCAAAGCTTGTGCTTCTGGTTTCATATCTACTTTGCTCGCCATATCCTGTTCTCGCAGCACAATCATTCTACCCACTGCCATGACAAAAACAAACAGACAGATTCCCCATATGATTTTTTTCATATAGTCAGCTCTTCGTATTGCCTTTCTTGTTTTCCTAAACATATGTACCTCTCATACCATCCAAAATTTCCTGAAATCTCTCAGTTTTCGATTCCTTTACGTGCAGATATGCCTTTTGTATAATAATGCTTTATTTCCTTCATTTCCGTCACAAGATCCGCCTTTTCAATAAGCCAGTCTGGTGCTGCTCTTCCTGTCATAATAATTTCAGTCGCGCCAGGTACTGTCTTAAGTAACGCCTCTACATCTTTTTGCAAAAGCAAGCCATAAAAAAGTGCCACATTAATTTCATCAAGAACAAGTATATCATACTTTCCTGTCACTGTAGCAAGTGCTGCCTCCTTCACACTTTTTTGCATGAGCTGCACATAGTCAACTGGCGGTTTTCCCGGTGGAAAAACTACAACCTCTGTTCCCCATGCTTTTTGCTCTGCCGGACTTAGCATTCCCTGTTTCGCCACAAAGAAAGGTTTCCCTGTTGTCTTAAGCTTCAACTGTGGTGAAAACCCTTGCAAAACACTTTGCTCGCTATAGGACAGACTTTTCATAAACTGCATCATATAAACATGCAGCCCTGCACCAAGCGCACGAACAACAAGTCCAATTGCCGCAGTTGTCTTACCTTTACCATTGCCTGTATACACTTGCAACACAATAAATCCTCCCCATATCACAAAAATGACGCTTCCTTAACTGAAACGCCATTTTCAGAACAAACAACAAACTCTCATACTGATTATCCCTATCTTCTATTTTATAATGTTTACGACATTATCTTCCGAAAAAAATGCATTTGGACGAACCATTGCTTCTTTATAACCAAATGTCCCGACACAAAGCGGTTGATACCCATGTGGAATGCTGATCAGATCATGAACTTCTTTCCCTTCATTAACAGAAAAAAGTTGCGATATCGAGCTGATCCAGCAAGAACTAATGCCATATTTTTCTGCAACAAGCATCATGCTGCCAAAAACCGTATTTGCCGCATCTTCGGCATACTTTAAATTATCACGGCCTGAAATAATCAAAAGCATCGGAACCGTTGCCAGCAAGCCATAATCCTCCTGCAGCTTACTTTCCATCCCAGATTCTTTTGCAAACATTGAACTAGCTTCTTCATTGAGCTTTTTCAAAACATATCGATTCTGTATGACTGTAAAATGCCAGGCCTGATTATTCGCGGCATTAGATAAAAGCTTGCCTTCCTCAAGAATTTCCAGCAATTCTTCATCCTTGATTTGACGTGAATCAAACTTATAGATACTTCTACGCATTAAAACATTCCGCAAAAGATTGTTCATTTTCCACACTCCATATCCTAAAAATTCTTTAGCGATTATCCACCTTATCCATGCCAACGAGATCATGCTGCTTAAAACGTTCCCAAGCCAGATCCTCATACTTTGTTTCTTTTTTTCCATAGTTTGTATATGGATCAATTGAAATACCGCCACGTGGCAGAAATTTGCCCCATACTTCAATGTACCGCGGCTGCATGAGCCTGATAAGATCTTTCATAATAATATTGACAACATCCTCATGGAAAGCACCATGATTGCGAAAACTCACAAGATACAGTTTCAATGACTTGCTTTCCACCATTTTTATATCCGGCACATAAGAAATATAAAGCGTCGCAAAATCCGGCTGCCCTGTAATTGGGCAAAGACTCGTAAATTCCGGACAGTTAAACTTTACCCAATAATCATTGTCTGGATGCTTATTATCAAAAGTTTCCAGTGTTTCCGGCATATAATCATACTCATATATTACATTTTTCTGCCCCAGCAATGTAATATCCTTCATTTCTTTTTTATCTCGTGACATATTTATACTCCCACCTGCAAAGTTTCCTTATCTACAATAAATTTACGAACAAATTCTTCCTTCGATTCCGGATGACCAACCAAATAGCCCTGAATCATATCCGCATTGCATTCATCCGTCAAAAGATGGTATTCTGCCATTTCCTCAACACCCTCAATGCAAACCAGCATACCCACACTGTGGCAAAGTTTAACTGTATACTCAACAAGTTGACGATCAAACGTATTCAAAAGAATCTCCTTAACAAAATTTCGATCAATTTTTACAATATTACAGGACAAGTTCTTTAGATAACCAAGCGATGAATACCCTGTACCAAAATCATCCATTGCAATATTAATTCCCTGCTGCCGGAAAAAGTCAAACTGCTTATTTACAAAGCTCCAGTCTGAAACAATACAGCTTTCTGTAAGCTCCAGTGTAATTGTCTGTGGCTTTATTTCATACTGTGCAATGCATTCACAGACAAAATCTTTAAAGGTTCCATCTTTAATCTGTTCGTAGGAAACATTTACACTCATTTTAAAATCCGGTATATAATTCTGCCATTCTCTGCATGTCCTGACGGCCTCTTCAAATATCCATTTTCCTACAGGAATAATGATCTTTGTTTCTTCTAATATAGGAATGAACTCCATCGGAGCTACCATCCGACCTTTGGGATTTTTCCAACGCAATAAAGCCTCTGCCCCAATAATATGATGATGCTTACGACCTGCTACCTGTGGCTGATAAAAAAGGCTAAAATCCCTGCAGCCATTTTCAACACTGCTTATAAGTGCATCACGCATGGATATCGACCGCACCCAACGATTATAATGTTCCTTAGTAAAAAGACAATTCTTATTCTTACCATTGCGTTTTGCCATATCAAGTGCAGCCTCCGCATGTTTATGAAGAACAAGATAATCCTTGCCACTCTGCGGATAAAATACCGTTCCTGCCGAAACGGTACAAAAATACATTTTATTATCAATTTCCTGCGGACGCATCATACATCGCTGCACACTACAAAAAAGCTCTTCTACATCGCCTTCTGTTGCACCCGGATACACGACCCCAAATTCATCACCATCAAGTTTGTAAAGCGTAAATGATGCTGGTAAAATATTTTCTATACGCTGTGCAACATATTTAAGAACCTGATCACCAAAAAACCGATTATACGTTTCATTAACAATTTTAAAATTATCCAGTCCAAATACCATGAGTACACCACCCTGGCCTGCAGCACGATATTCATTAAGAGCGATCTTTACAGCATGCTCAAACTGATACTTATTTAAAAGTCCTGTAATATTATCCGCCTGATTTTTTTGCCCCATACGTGTCATGACCCCACCGAAAAAGAGAGGTGCTCCCCCTTCATCATTTACGACCCTGCCACGGCAACGTATCCAGACATATTCCCCCCGACGATTTTTTACACGATACTCTATATCATGTTCACATTTAATCCCTTTGTGAAGGGCTTCTATATCCCTGACAAATTCCTCTTTGTCCTCAGGATGAATAAGGTTGCTCCAGTTAGGCAGCATTTCCTTAATAAGCTCTCCCTGCAGATCAAAATCTGCAATAAGATTTGGTGATAACATCGAAAGATCTTCCTTGAGATCATGGACAAATATATAATTATCACTTGTCCGTTTCAAAACATCAAATAAGAACTTGCTGCGTCGCAGTATACTTCCCGACGGAATCTTATAACGTTGTTTCATGCTCGTCATCCCTATTTTAAATTTTGCTTCATCCTGTGCTGACTTATCTTTATATACGAACTCTTATGTTAATGATATACAAAAACAACAATTAATTCAATAGACAAATAGACATACTTTTCTATAAAAATCTTTTTACTTTTTTAGCTTTGAGCAATCTTATTAAGAAAACATAACTAAATACAAGCTGACTGTCCCGCGGTAATTATACTGCATCTGCTCAAAAAAAGGACTACCCTTCAAGGCAGTCCCTACATATTTATATTCTATATCAGTTACTATACACTTTTTGATACTATAGTACTATTTTCGATCCCTATA
>JBAYAD010000184.1:0-5257 GCA_041669965.1 Selenomonadaceae bacterium | reverse complement strand
GCGAAACGATTCGTGCACAGAATGTATCGGGTAACAACGCACTGACGCTGCAGATCGGTACAAAATCCAATCAATCCATTACAGTAGGTCTAACGGATATGCGCGCTCAGGCACTCGGTCTTCAGGGGACAGATCCAATAACTGGTATTGTCAAAAATATCGATGTAACAACACGTGATGGTGCAAGTGTGGCAATCAATGTACTTGATAATGCTATACAAAAAGCACTGGATGAGCAGACAAATATTGGTGCGGTTGAAAACCGCTTGCAAACCACAATAAATAATTTGACGACGTCCAGTGAAAATTTGACAGCTGCCGAATCGACGATTTGTGATACGGACATGGCAAAAGAAATAATGGAATATACAAAGAATAATATACTGATGCAGGCTTCTCAGGCAATGCTTGCTCAGGCGAACCATTCTACTTCGAGTGTATTAAGTTTGTTACAACAATAAATCTCAGATTAAGTAAGGTGAGAACAGGCGGCTGCTGTGTGCGGCAGCTTGTTTTTTATAGTGGAGTGCCACAAGCGCATAGTTTAAGACAAGATTTTTGGAAAAATAAATATTTTTGCGGGGATAGAGCAGCAGGATTTATTTTTGTTTTGGCGAATTTCCTAGTAAAAGATTATAGAACCAAAACAAAAGCAATTCGTTGGCTCTGTAATTCAGAATATTAAAAAAACAACATGACAAATGAACGGAGGATGGGTATGAATCGGTTTACGTTGCCACGAGATATTTATTGGGGAGAAAATGCTTTAGAATATTTAAAAAAGCTGGAGGGGAAAAAGGCGGTGCTTGTTCTTGGTGGAGGCTCTATGCGTCGTTTTGGCTTTGTTGACAAGGTGCTTGCATATTTGGGAGAAGCAGGAATTGTGACAGAACTCATTGAAAATGTTGAGCCAGACCCGTCAGTCGAGACGGTTATGCAAGGAGCGAAAAAAATGCGATCCTTTGGCCCGGATTGGATTATTGCCATGGGAGGGGGCTCGCCAATTGATGCAGCAAAGGCTATGTGGGTTTTTTATGAGTATCCGGAAACGAACTTTGAGTCAATTATCCAACCTTTTTCGTTTCCAACGCTTCGGACCAAAGCAAAGTTTTTGGCAATTCCGTCAACTTCCGGAAGCGGCACGGAAGTGACTGCTTTTTCGGTTATAACGGATACAGACAAGGGTATGAAGTATCCGTTGGCAGATTTTAATATTACACCAGATGTGGCGATTGTTGATCCGGCATTAGCGGAAACGATGCCGCCGTCGCTTACTGCACATACTGGGATTGATGCACTAACGCATGCCATTGAAGCTTATGTGTCATTGCTGAACAGTCCATTTACTGATCCTTTGGCGATGCAGGCAATCGTGATGATTGACAAGTATGTAGAGTTATCTTTTGGCGGTGACAAAGCAGCTCGTGCCAAAATGCACTATGCGCAGTGCCTTGCTGGTATGGCCTTTAGTAATGCACTTTTGGGAATTACTCATTCTATGGCTCATAAGACGGGTCCTGCATATAGTACCGGACATATTCCGCATGGCTGTGCGAATGCGATTTATCTGCCGTATGTCATTGCTTATAATGCAAAAGATGCGGTAGCGGCGAAACGCTATGCGATAATTGCTCGTCAAATTGGGCTCAAAGGTGTAGACGATGGTGAACTCGTCAATGCGCTTTGTACTAAGATCCATGCATATAATAAAAAGCTTGCTATTCCGCATACACTTAAAGACTTTGGAATCGTTGAGAAGGAATTTCTTGAAAAGCTGAGTCATATTGCTGAGCTGGCTGTAAGCGATGCCTGTACAGGGGCAAATCCTCGCGCAATTGATGTTGGGCAGATGGAAAAGCTGCTAAAGGCTGCTTACTATGGAGAAGTTGTTGATTTTTAAAGATTGTCTGAAATGAATAGCCTGGCCGGATGATGATTCCAGCCAGGCTTGTTTTTAAATTCAGTCTTATCGCCATGATGAGACAAGACGTTTGTGTTTAGGGATACTAACTATGATTAGAAAAGCAAAATCAGGCAGGTGTATTTTATGACAATAGGCATTGAAACTGATAATATTGGTGGCGGCATGTTTTCGCACTGGTTATATTTTACGAGAAGTTCTTGTAATAAAGATAAATTGCAATATTATACAGTCAGAAAAGAAATTTTGGATTCGTGGGTACGGTGCCGTGAAGTAAAAGTGGAACCGAATGTCGCTCGCCTTCATAGAAGGCTTGCAGATGCAGAACTTCAAACCATGTTGGAACGTAACCGCAAATTGATTTCGATTGCCGAACCTTTTATGAAGAATTTGTACCGAGTTGTCGCAGGCTCTGGTTTTGTGGTCGCGCTGACCGATGAGCGCGGCTATATTATGGAAATTTTGGGTGATCAGGATATGCTGGTTAACCCGATGACAGAAAGCTTTTACCAGGGAGCAGGCTGGAGCGAGAAGGAAGCTGGCACTAATGCGATTGGAACTGTACTTGTTATCAATGAGCCAATTCAGGTGACTGGATCTGAACACTATTGTCGTATGCATCATGGTATTACTTGTTCGGCAGCGCCTATTTTTGATCCGCAAGGCAATCTTTTGGGGACGTTGGATATTTCCGGTGCGTCAACGGCAGCACATCTTCATACGCTGGGAATGGTTGTGGCGGGTGTTGAAGCAATTATGGCACAATTAGTGCTCCAGGAAAAGAATAATGAACTAAATGTCATCAATAAACGGTTAACCAATATTTTCAATACCATGTCAGATGGGGTTATTATGATCGATCAAAATGGTATGATTACGGATTTAAATCCGGTTGTTGCTAAAATCATTGATGTTGTTCCAGGAAACATGGAAGAGAGATCAAGGGTATCGGTGGAATGCCTTTTGGGGGATAAACAAGCAGTGATTCGAAAAATGTTAAAAGATAAAAAAGGTTTTGTTGATATTGAAATAATGATTGATACCGGCAATGGATTAAACCATTGTTTAGCATCCGGTACACCGGTTACGGATGAACAAGGTCGTGTGCTTGGTGCCGTCATTGTATTGCAGCCGATGCAGCAAGTTCAAAGTCTGGTAAATCGATTTAGCGGACATTATGGAACCCTGCATTTTAGCGATATTATTGGGGAGAGTAAAGCGATTTTAGAAGCGGTACGTGTAGCATCACTTGCAGCGGCATCAACGGCCAATGTATTGCTTCAGGGGGAAAGCGGTACAGGAAAGGAAATTTTTGCTCAGGCTATTCACAATCGCAGTAAGCGTTGTGCGGGTCCATTTATTGCTGTAAATTGCGGGGCTTTGCCACGGGAACTGATTGGCAGTGAATTGTTTGGTTATGCTGACGGAGCTTTTACTGGAGCAAAACGCGGCGGCAAACCCGGCAAATTTGAACTGGCTTCAGGTGGGACGATTTTCTTGGATGAAATTGGTGATATGCCACTTGAACAGCAGGTGGTATTGCTGCGTGTTTTGCAGGAGCGAAAAGTTACCAGGATTGGCTGTGAACAAGAAATTCCCATAGATGTTCGTGTAATATGTGCGACAAATAAAAAATTAATGGAGGAAATCGATAAAGGAACATTTCGCAAAGATTTGTATTATCGGCTTAACGTAATATCCATTACAGCTCCGCCTTTACGGCAGCGAGTCGATGATATTATACGTTTATTTAATTATTTTCTGGAAAAGCTGGATAAGCATGGTCGTTGTTTTGACGTCGATAAGGATGTCATAGAGCGCATCGTTTGCTATGACTGGCCAGGCAATGTCCGTGAATTGCAAAATGTAGTTGAGCGAATTGTGAGCCTTACTGAAGGAAATAAGATTAAGTTGGAAAATTTGCCGCAAGAAATACGTGGTGGCCAGATAAGTCCTTCAAAGGAAGGGATGGAATTGCCGGTCAGTGACCTGGAAGTCGCAACGCTCAAAGCTGCTTGGAGGCAGCGGCTGTGGGAGTCTGATGAACGAAATGAGATACTGGCAATGTTGTCCCGATATAAGGGCAATGTAAGCTTAACAGCTCGTACTATGGGGATTTCTCGTAACACATTGTATCGAAAAATAAAGTATTATTCCATTTATAGTTAGTGTAAAATGCACATTGATAAATACTGTTTTATAAGTGTCCAATAGTGTTCTGGTTGAGTGACACTTTTGAACAATAATCATATGGCTTTTAACGATGAACTGTGATGCTATTTGCTGAAAATACGGTTTTGAACAAAAACAATAAATAATAAACGCTGTAATATATGCTTGATTTTAAACATGTAACAGTTGTAAAGGTGGCTTTTGAAAAGATTTTTAATTTCCAACAGCCACTTTTGTGCATTATTGGCATGGAAAATGCATTTAATATAGTTATTATTTAGAATTTTCATAAACACGTACGTAGGGGGGCAGGTTCATGAAAGCAGTTTCTGTGTATCAGGCTGAGGGGATGGTTCTTTGCCACGATGTTACTGAAATCATACCGGGAAAACGCAAAGGCCGGGCATTTAAGAAAGGGCATATTATTCAAAAAGAAGATATTGATAAATTTCTGATGATTGGTAAGGAAAATATTTTTGTTTGGGAGGTTAATGAAAATACTCTGCACGAAAATGATGCTGCCAGCAGGTTCGCAAAAGCAGCAGCAGGTTCGGGATTATGTTTAGCGGATGCTTCGGAAGGTAAGGTTGAAGTCAAGGCTCAAATTACAGGATTATTGAAAGTAAATGTTGAGGCATTGGAAAAGATTAACGATATTGACCAGGTAGCAGCTGCAACCTTGCACACGAATCAAATTGTTTGTGCCGGAACAAAAATTGCCGGCTGTAAAATTATACCGCTGGTTCTTGAAACCGCACAAATTTGTCAAATTGAGCAAATTTGTGCAAAACAGTACCCTGTGTTAGAAGTAAAACCCTTACTTCCGTTTAAAGTAGGCATCGTAACAACAGGCAGTGAGATCTATCATGGACGAATAAAGGATTGTTTTGGTCCGGTTCTGGAAAAAAAATTTCACCAGTGGGGCAGCTCAATTTTACGGCAAATTTTTGTCCCGGATGATGCTAGTCTTATAGCCAGGGCTATTAAGGAATTGCTTTCCGAAGGAGCGGATATGATTGTCACTACGGGCGGCATGTCAGTTGATCCGGATGATGTCACTCCTGCGGGTATTAGAGAAGCTGATGGCAAAGTCATTTCTTATGGCGCGCCGACCCTGCCAGGCGCTATGTTTATGCTGGCTTATTTGGGGACAGTTCCGGTTTT
>JBAYAD010000183.1:0-5289 GCA_041669965.1 Selenomonadaceae bacterium | reverse complement strand
CACGTTTATTTACGGTTTTCACTACAAATTTAATAAACTCTTCTTTTTCTTTCATACTAAGTGCAAAAAACTCTCCAATACTGCCCATAAACAATAATCCATTTACACCATTGTCAATTAAACGATTGATAACCAAACGATTTCCAGAAAAATCCAAATTCCCGTTTTTATCCAGCACAGTAATTACTGGCGTAATAACACCTTTAAACATAATAATCGCCTCATTTTTCTATAAATTATTTTTGATGCTTATTCTGCATAGCCACCATGCATACCAGACGTAGCACTTTCCATATAACGTTTCAAAACACCATAGCGTTTTGATATTTCTGGACGTACCCACTCTGTTTTTCGTTTTTCTAAAACTTTTTCCACCTCCTCAGCTGAGCATTTCTTACCTGCAATTCCTACAATCTCCAGTCTCCGATTCAAAAGATCAAGTTCGATTAAATCATTATCTTCTACAAGTGCAATGGGTCCACCTACTGCCGCTTCTGGAGATACATGTCCAACACAAGGACCTCTTGTTGCTCCTGAAAATCGCCCGTCCGTAATCAATATTGTAGATGAATTTATCTCAGGCTCAGCCATTATAGCTTCCGTTGTCATAAACATCTCCGGCATCCCTGATCCTCTTGGCCCTTCATAGCGGATAAACATAACCATGCCTGGTTTAATTTTTCGATCGACAACAGCTTGATTGCATTCTTCTTCTGAATCAAATACCTTTGCTGGTCCAATATGTTGTTTCATCGCTTCAGGAACTGCCGAGTATTTAATGACAGCGCCCTCCGGTGCAAGATTTCCTTTAAGAACAGCGACGCTCCCATACTGACTTGTTTTACTAATTGAATGAATGACATCTTCCCTTTTTAATTGGTAGTTATGCAAATACCCTTCAACTCGTTTGAAAAAGCCACTATGCTGCATTTCCTCTAAATTTTCTCCCAGTGTTTTTCCTGTTACTGTCATAACACTTAAATCCATATGATCGCGCAGCATCCACTGTACCATAGGCATGCCACCTGCAAACCATAGTGTTTCAGTTGGATATTTCCCGCTTGGACTGATATTACAGATATGCGGTATTGTTCTGTTTATTTTATCAAACAAATCAATATCGAGTTTATACTCCATTTCATGTGCAATTGCCGGTAAATGCAGGAATGCATTTGTTGATCCGCCGATTGCCGCATGAACAACAATCGCATTTCTAAACGCTGCTGGTGTCAATATTTGACGTGCTGTAATATTTTTCGCTATAAGATCTGTAATCTGACGCCCACCCTGACGCGCTGCTGCTAAAATATCCCGCATAGTCGCTGGCATCAACGCAGTTCCCGGCAAAGCAAGACCAAGTGCTTCTGCCAGACATTGCATCGTACTTGCCGTTCCCATAAACTGGCACGCACCACAAGATGGGCATCCTGTCCGTTTATAATCCATAACTTCCTGAGGGCTAATCGTATGTTGCTTTTCTCGCAATGATACCTCGCCTGCCTTGCCTGACGTACCCATATCCGGTGCTGGCCGCATACTTCCTCCCGGAATAAAGAGCGTTGGTAAATCAAGTCTTGCCGCTGCCATCAAATGCGCTGGAATCGCCTTGTCACAAGATGAAATTAAAATCAATCCATCCCAGGGAATACAAGATGCATGGATTTCTACCATATCAGCAATAACACCTCTCGATGCCAAAACATAGTTCATTCCACTTGTTCCCTGTGCCCAACCGTCACAAATATCTGTAACATGAAAAGTTGCCGGCCTGCCACCTTTTTCATACACACCTATAGACGCTTGATTTGTAAGACTAGATAAATGATAACTTCCCGGATGACTTTCTCCAAACACATCATCAATTAATATTTGGGGTTTATTTATATCCTCCTCATCCCAATCCATCCCCATTTTCAAACAATCGCTTTGCGCCCAAATTTTTCTTGCGTCGGTACATTTTGGAATAACAGCCATATCTAAATCCACTCCTTTATTGTTCTTATATGTGAACAATGTTCATATATATATTTATAATTTAACTACCAATATATAAAATAAGGTAGTCAAATTTCTTTATGTGAATAATATCCTTACATTTTAAATAATTTTTTCATTAAAATTTCCTAAACGCATTGAAACACAATTTGCCATAAAACAAACCCTGGCAATAATTTTCCCCAACGCCTCATCATCTATTCCAGTTACGGGTAAGGTAGCACTCAGCGCAGCAAACACCTTATTTGTCTTATCACAAATAGGTGCAGCTATACAAATTCCACCGGGAATGATTTCCTGATAATCAATCGCATAACCATTTTTAGCAATCGTAACCAAATCTTCTTGCAGTTTTTTCAATGAAATTATTGTGTGTTCTGTATAACGTTCTAATTCGACATTCTGCAATCGCATTAAAAAATCATCTGGCAATAAAGCTGCCAATAAAACTTTACCAACCGCGGTTGCATGTGCCGGAATTCGAAAACCAATATTTGTCACCAAGCTAAAATCCGTCGTACTTTGTGACTTTGCAATGTAAACAACAAACCGACCGTCCAAAATTGCTGCATGAGAAGTAACGTTAAGCTCTTTGCTTAATTTTTTCGTTGCTAAAGCTATTTCCCTTAATATATTTGTATTATTCATGCTTATTGCACCTATTTGAATAAGCTTTAACCCCGCATAATATACTTTTCGTTCTTCATCAATATTGATATATTCACGCATAAGTAAATCCTGTAACAAATAAGACAACGAGCTCTTGGGAATACCAAGGTTTTCCTGTATCACACCAAATGTAGGCGGCTTTGGACATCCTGCAATATATTCAATGACATCCAGCACACGTGATGCTGACTTTACATTTGGTTTTTTCTTGTTTATCATAATACCTCCATCAGCCATTTTTAGGATTATGGTTTAACTTCATAAACCATGTTGAAAAACAACGCTTTTCAGCAACAATCCCAAAGTATTAGTTACTGCGGTATCCTTTTCTATATACGCTTCACCAATTCCTGCCAGCTCACAGGTACCACGAGCCACACAACAACGTAACTTATTTGTATTTCAACAGTTAGTTTCCACCCTCTAGTATTCTGCACTGATTTGAGCAAGAAACTATTTTCCATTCTTCTTTTTATTCTTTGTAGTGTTCCTGCCATTCATGATGGAATGTACCTTCCATGTCTGTTCTTTGATACGTATGCGCACCAAAATAATCCCGTTGCGCCTGAATAAGATTTGCTCCAATCTGGCTGCTGCGATAAGCATCGATATACTGCAGCGCATTTGAAAAGGCCGGAATCGGCACACCGTTTGCAATGCCAAGACAGATCACCGAGCGCAGGCTGGTCTGATTTTCATTAATCCGCTGCAGAAAAAATTCATCAAACATTAAATTCTGCAAATCTTTATTTTTCCCATAAGCCCGTGTAATATCATTAAGAAACTCTGCCTGAATAATGCAGCCAGCACGGAAAATAGCTGCAATCTTACCAAAATCCAAATCCCATCCATAGGTTTCAGCTGCCGAACGATAAAGCGAAAAACCTTGTGCATATGCAACAATCTTGGCTGCATACAAGCTTTTGCGTACTTGTTCAATAAAATCATCACCCAGTACTTTATCAGATACAGGTTTATCAATAAGCCCGGATGCTGTCGTACGTTCTTTTAGGAGATTTGACATTACACGTGCATTGCAAGCCGATGTTATCATCGAGATATCAATCCCCTGTTTCAAAGACTGAATGCTTGTCCAGCGGCCTGTTCCTTTTTGGCCTGCACTATCAATAATTTTATCAACAATCTTGCCGCCTTTTTCGTCTGCTTCCTTGAAGATATCTGCTGTAATACCTATAAGATAGCTGCGAAGATCACCTTGATTCCATTCATGAAAAATAGCTGATATTTTATCATTGTCAAACTTGCCAATATTTTTCAACATAAGATAGGCCTCTGTAATAAGCTGCATATCTGCATATTCAATGCCATTGTGCACCATCTTCACATAGTGACCGGCACCATCCTCACCAATATACGTGCAGCATGGTTCAGTATTAACATGTGCCGAAATCGCCTCTAATATTGGCTGTATTTTTTTATAAGCAGTCTTACTTCCTCCCGGCATAATAGACGGGCCAAGACGTGCACCTTTTTCACCGCCAGAAATCCCCACGCCAAAATAGTTCAGCTTTTGTTTTTGCAGCCAGTCAAAACGACGACGCGTATCTTCAAAAAAAGAATTACCCCCA
Organism: Selenomonadaceae bacterium; assembly: GCA_041669965.1. Classification (GTDB taxonomy): domain Bacteria; phylum Bacillota; class Negativicutes; order Selenomonadales; family Selenomonadaceae; genus UBA1792. The sequence goes on along the minus strand of JBAYAD010000183.1, from coordinate 1,036 downwards.
TCCAGAATGATGTCGCCTTCTTCAAGCATCGGTATAAGCTGTTCAATTATAGCATCAACGGCTTTGCCTGCCTTGATCATAAGCATGACCTTGCGTGGTTTCTTTAAAGACATAATAAATTTTTCGATATCATAAAAAGCAGTCATATTATCATGCGGATGCTTTTTCACTACCTCTTCCGTAATACTGGCTGTACGATTATAGCCTGCAACCTTAAAACCATGATCTGCCATATTCAATGCCAGATTACTTCCCATGACCGCCATTCCAATAACACCAATATCCATTTTTTCCATATTTATTTCCTCCTGCGTAACTCTCATATTTTCTATACCTTATTTTGATAATCGACAATTTCCTTGAGTGGTTCCTTCATTCCATCATACAGCTTTTCATATATTTTATAGAGCTGCTGATATGTTGCAACGTTTTTTTTATCCGGTACATAGATTTTCTTTACCCCGACAAGTTTTGCTGCTGCACTAACATTCGGAATGTCGCCATCCACAATAAAGCCAAGTACCGCAGCCCCAAAGGCCGCTCCTTCTGCAATATTTGCTACGGTGATTTCTTCGTTAAATACATCTGCCATAATCTGCATCCACAAGGATGATTTTGTAAAACTACCACTTACCCGAACATCCCGTACCTTGCCAAAGTCACGTAAAGCCTTGAGCACACTGTTCAGGCTGTAACAAACACCTTCCAATGTAGCCCTTATGAGATGAGCCCGTTTATGATTGAGTGTCAGACCAACAAAGGCAGCTCTCAAATTTGAATTCCAATAAGGTGCGCGTTCCCCAGTAAAAAAGGGCAACAAAATCAATCCATCCGCGCCTGCCGGAATTTTCGATGCCTGAAGTGACATTAGATCATACGCATCAACTGCCAGATTCTGCATCTTCTCTTCGGTATAGTCAAAAATCTCATCACGAAGCCAGCGCTGCGCAATACCTCCATTATTAATAGCACCACCCGTCACCCATAAATCATCCGTAAGATAGTAGCACCAGGTGCGTCCCTTCGGATCAATCTT
>JBAYAD010000182.1:0-5315 GCA_041669965.1 Selenomonadaceae bacterium | reverse complement strand
TTTCTATCTGCTGCTACGGCAAGGCTTCCGGTGCCGGATACAGGGTCAGTTGTCAATGATATTGTCATCCAAGCTAGCAGCCTGGCCAAGTTTTTGACAAGCAGGGAAGGAAAAGTAATCAATGAGTTAATTGCGGAAGGCCAATTTGATGTAAAGCTGGCGGAAGAATATCGAGCAAGATATTTTAATCCTCGACGACTTGATTCACGGCATATCTTAGAGCGCGGAGCAGCTCGGGGCGAGTTGAAGAAAGACTTGGATATTGAGTTGAGCATTGATCTGCTTTATGGCCCGCTTTTTTACCGATTATTAATAACAGGCGAAACGTTAGATGAATCTAGTATTAAAAATCTAATAAATTATGCTTTTGCGGGGATCACATCAAAGGAAAAATAGAGGGGAGTTCATTTAGTTAGTGTATTCTATACGTTTGCGTAGTATGTATATTTTTTTATGGAGTAACTCCTGGAAGATTTTGTTATGTAAATGTGATGAAGTTTAGTGAATACATATAAGGGCAGCTTCCTGGTGAATGGGAGCTGCCCTTATTTGGTGATATTTCGTAGACCGTATAATTGTATTGCGTAATAGGACTGGAAATGTTTCGTGGCTCAAATCAGTTCTGACAAACATTTATTCACGCTATTGGTTTTCTTTCTATTTTTTAATTCCTTTTGTCCATTCAGCAACTTGATCAGGATGTGCTGCTATCCATTTTTTAGCAGCTTCTTGCGGCTTCATCCCTTTAGAAATATCCAGCATAACAGATTCTATATCATTAACAGACCACTTAAATTGATCTAATACCTTATAGGCATCTGGTTTATCAGTTTTCAAGTTTTTGCGGACCATTGTATGAATTTCTTCTTCTCCACCAAAAATTCCCTGAGGATCTTCTAAATATTTCAATTTATACGTTGCAAACATCCAATGAGGTGACCAGCCAGTGATGATAATATCTTTCTTAGCTTTAATTGCCTGTCCGAGCGCCGTGACCATAGCGCCCGATGATGATGTCATTATTTTCCAGTTTTGAAGATTAGGATACGCCTTTACCGCTTCTTCACCTTTGGCAACAACACCTGCACCAGGTTCAATACCAACAATTTTTTTATCAGCTTCGGTTTTTAAATCAGCAATTGATTTAACGGTCATGTAGTCAGGGACGACCAGACCGATTTTGGCACCAACGAGATTTGGACCGAGATCCACTAAGTCTTTGCCATATTTTTCATATTGAGCATGATGTGTCGATGGAAGCCACGCTGCAACCATACCATCCGATTTACCTGTAGACACAGCCTGCCACATAACAGCATTATCAAGCGGTGTGATTTCAACGGAATACCCTATATTACGTAAAACTTCAGCAATTACATTTGTCGAAGCAACTTCGGTATCCCATTCCACATAACTTAAATTGACTTTTTTGTCATCTTTCACCGTATTTTTAGTATCACTTCCACATCCAGCCAGCAAGAATGTTGTCAAACAGAATACCATTACTATTGAAAGTGCTTGTTTTATTTTTCCTTTAAACAAAAGCGTCCCTCCTCATGATCCTTTTTTATTTAATTTTTGTGCAAAGCGATCGATAATAATCGCTAAAACAACAATGCCCAGACCGGCAACAAAACCATTACCTACCTGTGCACGCTGTAATGCAGATAACACGTCGCGACCAAGTCCGGGAGCTCCAATCATTGAAGCGATAACAACCATGGATAAAGACAGCATGATCGTCTGATTGATGCCTGCCATTATTGTAGAACGTGCAATCGGCAAATCTACTTTTAAAAGCTTTTGCCATTCCGTACTGCCAAACGCTTCCGCAGCTTCGATAAGTTCCTGGGGAACTTGACGAATCCCCAGATTCGTTAACCGTACCGTTGGCGGCAATGCAAAAATAATAGAGGCAAAGACTCCTGGTACAACGCCAATGCCAAAAAACGCTACGGCAGGAATAAGATAAACAAAAGCCGGCATCGTCTGCATAAAATCAAGAATAGGCGTAATCACTGTCTGCACACGATTGCTTTTTGACATTAAAATACCCAGTGGAACACCAATCAAAATAGAAAGCAGACTAGAAAGTATAATAAGTGATAGTGTATCGATGAAAGGACTCCATAACTGCTGATTATAGATAAGCAAGAGCCCTAATGCCACAAAAATAGGTAAAATACGATTTTTATTTTTACGCGTAATAGCATAGGAGGCAGCAACAACAATCAATATAAAAGCGACTGGCGGGACTGCTTGTAAAAATTCAGTAATTCCATCAGTTAAAGTACTGCCAGCAACTTGAACCCCATGAAAAAACCATCCACCACTTACCGTAAGACTAGCTGTTAATTTTTCCACAACATCAGCAATTGGTAATTGTGGAAACACACTAAGAATAGAACTCATACTGCCTCCACCTCACTTATAGCCGGAGCATTAACAGCTGATAATAATTCAATGATACTCCGACGGGTAATAATACCACGAATTTTCTTACCTTCCAAAACGACGACCGGCAATTCTTGTGATAGAAGATATTTGTATACTTTAGGAATTGGCGTATCAAAGGAAACGGTATATAGATTCTTTTTTACTACATCCTGATAAGAGGCAGCTACACCTTTTCGCTTAATTACGAGTGCAGTATCTTTATCAATTATATAACCAAGAAATTCATGCTGGCTATTTGTTAGAAGCAAATACGAATTGTCATTATGCAGCATTTGATTCATAGCGGTATGAATTCCGGCCTTGTTCGTGTTGATAATCGCATGCGGGCGAGACATAATATGTTCGACACTAAGAATACGAGTTCGATCAACACCCTCAACAAAGCGGCAGACGTAATCGTTCGCCGGGTTTGTTAAAATATCTTCTCCTGTACCGATCTGAATGATCTCGCCATCTTTCATAATAGCAATACGATCGCCAATTTTTAGTGCTTCATTAAGATCATGCGTAATAAACACAATCGTTTTTTTTACTTTATCTTGAAGTTCCATCAATTCATCCTGCATATCCCGGCGAATTAAGGGATCAAGGGCTGAAAAAGATTCATCCATTAAAAGAATTTCAGGATCATTTGCAAGTGCTCGAGCTAAGCCTACACGTTGCTGCATTCCTCCGGAAAGTTGATGGGGATACTGATCCTTATAAGCAAGCAAACCTGCTTGCTCTAAGGCTTTTTCCGCAATCGTATTACGTTCCGGCAAATCAATACCACGAATTTCTAACCCATACGATGTATTATCTAAAATTGTTCGATGGGGGAAAAGTGCGAAGTTTTGGAAAACCATACTCATTTTATGGCGGCGCACCTCTAAAAGATCTTTTTTTGCCAGCTTAGAAATATCTTGACCATCTAATATAATACTTCCAGCTGTTGGTTCAATTAAACGATTAAAAAGACGTATTAATGTAGATTTTCCACTACCTGAAAGACCCATAATAACAAAAATTTCACCTTCATAAATAGAGAAATTGACATTGTTTACGGCAACGGTTGATTTAGTTTTTTTCATAATTTCATCTTTTGATTTGTTTTTTTTTGAAAGTTCAAGTGCGTCATTTACATTTTTGCCGAAAACTTTCGTGAGATTCTTGACCTCAATTTTAACAGAATCCATAAATAACCTCCTTTATACAATACGTTTTATAAGTAATATTTTGCCATGATTGATCGATTTTATTTTATGGACAAAATATATTACTAGATTGATTTATAAAAAACAATCATACCAACTAACAACTTTATTTTATATTATAAGTTGTTAGTTGTCAAATTCACATTGCTTAAAAAGCAATATGCTAAGTCATAAAGTATGCGACTAAACCGCAGTTGAACCCAATGGGTCTGTATTGAAATATCGAAGCAATTTTTAAGATGTCTATGAATGGGAAGATGATATTTGAATGCGCAGTATTGCAGCTGTTTCAGTGAAAGCGGCAAAAAGACTGCACAAAAATTTAAAATATAGGTTATTATTTTGCAATGTAAATGTGATAAGATTTAGCGAATAAATATAAGGGCAGCTCCCAGTAAATGGGAGCTGCCCTGTTTTTGCGGTAAAGGTTCTTGTTAAAATAAAAAAGCATGTACTTGCTGGTCACAATCTTCCTGCGAAACAAAATAAATAACATCATTTTCTTGTAAGATTGCATAGGGTCCGGGAGAGCGCAGCAGCTGCTCTTGTCGCCAGATTGCGACCAACGTAGCTCCGGTGTGCTGCCAAAGCTGGATTTCCTGAATGGTTTTATTCAGATAGCGGCACTGCGAAGTTATTCGCAATGAAAACGGCATCAGAGGATTCATGGACTGGAAATGTTCCGTGGCTGAAATCAGTTCTGATAAACATTTATTCAAGCTATTCATTTCATTTTGCTGCTGTTCAATATGCTGACGAATTGTTACTTTAATATTTTCTATTGTTTTTCGTCCAGAAGAACTCTGGAGAAATTCTACTGCTTTCTTTTGCGATATGATTATCATGCCATTGCCTTTTTCGGCCCGGATAATACCCATGTCAGATAAAATACAGAAAGCCCGTCGAGCTGTTTCTGGTGAAACATTATACTGCCCGGCAATTGCTGAACGACCATAAATCTTTTGCCCGATCTGATAGTCTTCATGGACTATTTTTGCAGCAATTTCAATGGCAATTTGTTGATACTTAGGAATAGATACAGTTATTTCTTTGCTTTGCATGAAGTTTACTAGCCTCGTTTCAAATTATTCCGTGGGAAAGTGAATGTGCAGTATGTTATAGGCAGCATAGCATTATTTATTATAAAAAATAAATTTGCTTATGGTAGGAGGAAACAGCTAAATTAATAGTTTAGTATTTCTTAAGTTTAGCACATGCAATGGGAAGTGCCAATACCATAATTTGTTTGCTTCTTTGTAGTGGATAAAAAAGCTTGTATGGAAAGATTAAGATTAAGGTGAGAGGTACTTACAGAATTTGTGTGGCTGCAAATTTGTATACAATTTAGCCCATGAACAGTCGCCTGAGCATACAATATAGTTATATTTGGATGGCTTTTTTTATAAATGCGAAAGATTTCATCGAAGAATCCTTGCCCAATACGATCAATGCTTCAAAATCTAAGGATGTTTTGAAAAATATTTCAAGACCACAAAGAAGGTGTTTTGATTGTGAACGAGATAGTAAGGTCATGTCTTTAGTGTTTTTTTATCAATCGGGTCAATGACAGATACAATTGTTTTATCAAAAGAGCAGGTTTCATTTGAAGTTAATTTATCAAAATATCTTTAAATAAAAGCCACACAGTTCCTTCCTCGGGTTTTT
>JBAYAD010000181.1:0-5323 GCA_041669965.1 Selenomonadaceae bacterium | reverse complement strand
TTCTGTATCAAGGAAAGCTGAAAAACGTGTTGCTTCTGTCTCCGTTGCCTTGAGTGAAGAACCTTCCGGCAGTGTCATTTCAACAATAATTTCCGGTCGTAACGACGGCGGAAAAAACTCCTGCCTGATAAACTTCATCATAAATAGCGCTGCAATAAATACAGCTATCGTTGAACCAATGATAACCGCCTTATGTTCCAGACACCAGACAAGTATCTTACGGAAAATCTTGTAGAAACGACTCTGATACGGATCAATTTTACCATCTGCATTTTTTTCAACTTTTACCTTAATAAGACTGTAGCCAAAAAGCGGTGCAACCATAACAGACACAATCCAGGACAAAAGGAGTGCACAAGCAATAACCGGAAAGAGTGCATTGCAAAACTCGGCTGCCATCCCTTTTGCAAAAGCCACCGGAATAAATCCCGCACACGTAATCAATGTCCCTGTAAGCATTGGTTTTGCTGTTGCCCGAAACGCGTAGCAGGCTGCATCAAAACGGCCAAGCCCGGATTCCAATTTTACACTCATCATTTCCACGGCAATAATCGCATCATCGACAAGAAGCCCAAGTGAAATAATAAGTGCCCCCAGCGATACCTTTTGCAAATCAATACCGAGGATCTCCATCGCACAAAATACGCCCGCAATAACAAGCGGAATACAGCCTGCTACAACAAGCCCTGTACGCCAGCCAAGGCTCAAAAAGCTTACGATGAGCACGATGATAATCGCTTCCCGCAATGTACTAACAAAGTCGCCAATAGATTTTTCAACAACCTGCGGCTGATCTGATACTTGATGAATTTCCAGACCAACTGGCAGATCATTTTCAATTTTTTTGATCATTCCATCGAGATTTTTCCCCAGCGTCAGTATATTACCGCCCGACTCCATAGATACAGCAATCCCTATTGCCGGTTCACCCTCATAGTACATTTTGGGCTCTGATGGTTCTACATAGCGGCGTTCAACTTTGGCGATGTCACCAAGGCGAAACACTTTGCCGTTTGCATTGATCGGCAGTTCCTTTATTGCATCAATATTATCGAACATCCCTGTAATGCGCATATAAACATCATCTGTATTCGTTTCTATCATACCAGATGCCGTGACTTCATTCTGCGTCTTAATTGCATTTGAAATAACTTGCGGACTTATACCAAGCTCTGCCAGCTTACTGTTTTCGACTTCAATATAGACCTTTTCTGGCTGTTCTCCAATAAGTTCAACCTTGCTGACACTATCAACGCTTAACAGCAAACGGCGTATTTTTTCTGCACGTTCCCGCATCTGCTCATAAGAATACCCATCCCCTGTTACTGCATAGATTGATCCGTAAACATCATCAAAACGGTCATTAAAATAAGGCCCATAGATACCATCCGGCAAATCTTTTTTTACATCATTGACAAGATTTCTTACCTCCTGCCACGTTGTCCGTATTTTTGCACTATCAACCTTTTGATCCAGCACCACATAGATTACCGATGATCCCGCGCGCGAATAGCTTTTAACATAATCGAGACCTGGTGTGTCCTGCAGCTTTTTCTCAAGCTTGTCCGTTACCTGTTCCTCAATCTGCTGCGCAGTTGCTCCTGGCCAGGATACACTTACAATCATTTGCCGGATCGTAAAATCCGGATCTTCCATACGACCAAGCTTTATATAGGAAAATATCCCGCCAATAATAACGGCAATGATAAAATACCAGACAATTACCTTGTTTTTTAATGCGAGTTCCGTCAGATTTCTCATGCATCTTCACCCGTCGCCAAACGCACTTTTTCCCCGTTGAAAAGCTTGTGTACACCTGCAATCACAACAACATCCCCATCTTCAAGGCCCGTTGCTTTAACCTCATTATCACCAAAAGATTCTACCTTGATTTCCTTGAGTGACACCGTCATATCTTCACCAACAACCCAAACCTGCGGGTTATCCCCCGTTTGATAAATTGCCGTCAATGGCAGCAGCACGGTATCTGGTGCCAGTTTTTTATTCACCGGGGAACAGATAACACTTGCCGTCATTCCCAGACGAACTGAAGAAGGTGGTTGCGGCAGTGAAATGCGTACTTTGTAAGTCCGTGCCGTCTTGTCTGCCATAGGTGCAACCTCGCGCACAACTCCATCAATATGACTGTTTCCAAGTGCCCAGAACGACACCTCGACCGTTTTCCCAATGGTCATATCCTGTACCCGATTTTCCGGGATATCGATCTCGACTTCCAGCTCATCCGAATGAACAAGCGTAAGCACAGTCTGCCCTGCGGCAACAACTTGTCCGACCTCGCCGTTTACAGCGGAAATAACACCATCGCCATCAGCCGTGAGATTTGTATATTCCAGAGAATTATGTTCTTGTACGGACTGCGCAAGTGCCTGCTGGTACGATGCAAAAGCCGCATCGTACGACGTCTGATACTGGTCAAGTGTTGCCGCCGGAATAGCTTCTTGCGCATAAAGCTGGCTGTAACGATTTAAATTTGCCTGCGCCAGTGCCATTTGTGATCTCGCCGCCTCAACCTGCGCATCGCTTTTGTTTACCGTCTGCACAATATCTTTTGCATCAATAACCATAAGTGTATCACCAGCCTGCACGCTATCACCAAGCTGAACATTTCTTGACAGAATCTTACCACCAACCTGAAATGACAAATTACTTTCATAACGCCCATGCACCGATCCTGCATATGTTGACAGTTCACCATTATCACCGAGCGATATCGTCTGTGACTTCACCATCGGTGCCGCTGCTTCTTTTTCTGCCTGTTTGCCACAGCCCGTTACTGCAAACATACATACGACTATAAAGATACATACTATATTATATTTCCCATTTCTCATGTAAAAGCTCTCCCATCTTTTTCTGATATGATCTTCTGCAAGTCAGCATCACCGGCACGCTGGGCTAACTCTTGAAAGCCCTTAAGCAAGCCGTCAATAAGCTCATTTTCTACTCCGCCGCTTAGATATGTAATCCAGCAGTCAAGAACCTCCTGCAAAAAGCCTTCCTGTTCCCGAGCAAAAACTGTCGTATAAATGCGCTTCACACGCTTATCCTGCTTTCCCTGTACCCGATGTACAAAACCACGCACCTCTAAGGACTTGATTATACGTGCCACAGCGGCTTTATCGACATACATAAAACTTGCCATATCTTCCTGGCTAATACCTTCATTCTCATAAAGCTTTAATAACAATATATATTCCGAGAAAGTGAGTTGCAGCTTTTCACAAGCCTGCACAATATACGCTTGTGAACGACGATGCAAAACACCAAAACACCGCGCCGCATTTCTATAGTCCATGCAATCCCTTCTTTTTTTAAAATTAGTTGATTCAATCAACCTTATTGTAACAAAAAAAATGGAATATATCAAATACTTTACTAAGAAATAGTTTACTCATTTATTCATCCTACTGATTAACATTCGTTTTTATATGCAGCATAAAAGAATTTTATCTCATAATAAAAAGCACCTATAAAAATGTGTTTTACACAATTCCATAAGTGCTTGTTATTTAAGCAACTCAACAATTTTAACTGCCCCTCTTTATTATTTTGCTCAGTCTTCTCTTACAATCCTGTGCGCCAGACCAACGGCCAGCTCATTGAGATTCAGCACACCAACACCCATATAAATGGCAACACAAAGGTGCTCATGATAACGTGCAATACCGATTTTACCGCCAACATTAAACCCAACAGCCTTGTTTTTTACTTGCTCAATCGCCCCGCTTGCCGCACCCGCGACCGGCCCTGCACCCGTTGAGCTATTTGGTACAATACCTTCGCGCTGCGCGGCTACAACAGCCCGCTCAACGATTTTTACAATAGAGCTCACAAACTCACCGCCAAAATCTACCCCCGTCGCCTGAATACCTTCTGCTATCAAATATTTTTTTATTTCATTTTCTTCCTCGCGGCTCGCTGTAACAGCGATTTTAAGCGCTGCACGCCCTATATCAATACTGCCAAACTTTGGTTTTTCCATATTCCCCATAAATCGATCAGCCTCTTTTCTACTTATAAAAACAACCGCACAAAAGTGTGCGGCTGCTACTTTTTGATTTTAACTCAGTACATGTTCCTTACTGATTTCTTCATCGTCTGCTACGGTTTCCACATCTTCACGTTCAAGTACAGGTGTCTTAATCGGCTGCGAATCAAACACTGGCACAAGCAAAAACGAACCAATACAGATAATCCATTCAAAATAAATAACATGCGGCAGAACATGCAGTGCCGGAATAAACTGCCACACAGCAAGTCCGGCCAAGCCAACAAGCGTCGTATAAAAGGCAGAACTCTTGCGGCAAAGTTGCGGTGCAAATACCGTAAAGAGAAACACAACCGTAAATGCCGTTGTAAGACTTAGTCCAATCATCATTGTCTTTAATATACCAACCGCATTAAATGCCAGCCAAAGCGTCCCCAATCCAACAAGCAAAATCACACGACGATTCACCTGTAAAAACTTCTTATCTGATACAGCTGGATTGAAAAACCGTTTATAAATATCCTGTGACAAAAGCGTTCCTGCACCAAGCAAAATCGTACAGGCCGTCGATACGTCCGCTGCCCAAAGCGCCGCGAGTGTAATCCCTGAAACAATCGGATCAAGACTCATAATAATCTGTGGCAGGGCCATTGTCGGATTAATGTCTGGAAACTGTACTTTTGCGGCAAGACCAAGGATTGCCGAAAGAAAACCAATCGGAAAAATCAATATGCCGCCCCAGATAAAGCCCCGGCGAGCCGTCTTTGCATCTTTTGCCCCACAGGCAATCTGAACCGTCCCTTGTGCGGATATCGCCTGTGAAACCATGACAAGAATCCAGCCAATAACGACAGACATACCAAGACCACCCAACGGACCAAACCAGTCAAACTGTGTTGCTGGCATCTGTGCGGCGATTCCGGCAATACCTCCCGAACGATCCAGCACAGTAAAAGTTGAGTATAATATCCCAAAATAAATAAGTACAACACTAAGCACATTCGACAGCCCCGACGACCAAAGACCACCAACAACTGTAATTCCAATAAAAACAACTGCACTCATTATCATGCCGCCCTTCATCGTGAAGATATCCGGCATAAGTGTCGATAAAATTGCCCCACCCGCTACATACTGCAGCGATGTAATACAAATCAGAATAACCGCCAAGCCAAGCGCGCTAATGATACGGCCACGGCGATCATAATATCGTTCGAAAAGTTCCGGTATCGTTGAGCACTTAAGCGCTCTATACTTTCCCGCGGCAACAAGTCCCATAACAACCGCACCGATTGCCCATGCACCATTGTACCA
>JBAYAD010000180.1:0-5397 GCA_041669965.1 Selenomonadaceae bacterium | reverse complement strand
TGCATCTGCTGCCAGTACATTTATTTTTATTGTTGCCATTTTTACTTATTCCCCTTTGCTTGTGCTAAAATTTCTTTAAAACGCGCTGCTATAAGATTTTCTTGTCCCTCCAGCAAAGGTCTCGGATCTACAAAGATCTGCCCCTGTGCCAGACAATAATTTCTTGTATGAATGGCCGGATTCCCTGTTTCTAATTTTTGAGCAATCACAGTTGCACTTATCCCTGTAATTTCGGCATCAATATCAAGTCTTGCCCGATAAATTTCCCTGCCGGCTTCATCCTGTGCAATACTTCCTGTAATTCCCGGAATACTTTCCAATTCATGTAAAAGCAGTTTCATACGCTTTTTTTGCTGCTCTGCATTAGGTTTTTTTGCCGCATATTTACCAAGCGCAGTGAGTAGTCCGATAATGCTTTCTTTTCCTGTTTTCATAGGGCGGCCTATTCCCTGATACTGCATACGACAGGCCTGACAAAGTTCGCTGCACCCACAAATGAAACCGGAAGTCGGCCCTTCCAGTGCTTTACCGCCGCTATATATAACAAGATCGGCTCCCAATTTTATATATTTGTGTAAATCCTCCTCTGCAGCTGCATCAATAATGAGAGGCAATTTATGACGATGTGCGATATCCACCATCGTTTCAATTGATACCATACCTTTTTGTACAGCATGATGTGACTTAATATAAAAAAGAGCTGCTGTTTTTTCATTTATGGCATTTTCAATATTTTCCGCAACAACGAGATTAGCCGTTCCCACCTCTATCGGTTTCCCTCCACCCAGCTTCATCATCTGAGTCACACGGGCTCCAAAGTTTACGGCATGCCCTTTTTGCAGGATGATTTCATTTTTAAGGCCTTCACTATCCGGCAAATTTTCTATAATATCAAGATTGGTGCCACTAAGTACAGCGGCGGTACTTATGGCAATCCCTGCAGCCGCGCCACAAGTTGGGCAGCCATCTTCCGCACCCGTTACTTGTGCAATAAACTTTCCCGCTGACGGTAAAAGTTCTGCAACCTCAACATAATCCATAGCCGCCTGTGCCATAGCATCTGCAACCTCTTTATCTACGGCACTAGCTCCTAAAACTGTCATTTTCCCACAACCATTTATAACTTTACGTGGACCATACTGTTCAAAAATACTCATTTTTTTCTTCCCTTCCTATTTTGTCATAATTGGAAAAATTGCCCCTAAAATCATAGCTCCGATAATAGCGCCTCCGGCAATCGGTTTTTTCCATGCATAAAACGCAGCAGCACCAATGGTTGCCCCGATTCCCACTGGAATTGACGCCATTGCAGCCGCAATAACAATCATCGGTCCCAAGTATCGGCCGGAAGCATTACCCGCTCCCATCATGACATCCGCCCCAAAAGTAGATTCATTGGAAGCAACCGTATATTTCCTAATGATAATAATAATACATCCTATAGCAAGTCCAATAACCGCTCCCATCAAAAGTGCCAACGGAAAAGATTCTAAAGGTCCTGTAATTCCCATACTTAAAAAAATTGCCGGAACACCAATACCTACCCCTGTCATAATAAAGCCGCCAATATCCAATATCCCTACCAGCGGGCCTTCCAAAATACGGGCAAAGAGAAAGCTTGCACCAAAAGCCGCTGCAGCGCCAAAGCTTCCACCCTTAAGCCCTGCTTCAAGCATAGCCACAATTGCAATTTCATTGAATGCGCCGATATGATGTACATAATACATATGTGTACCGGCAAATACACCCGCTGCCAAAAATGCTGTAAATATAGGAAAGGCCCATTCTGATAACCAAAATCCCGTTTTTAAATTCTCATTATTATCCACTGTCATCACGCTCCTGCCTTAAATAATGCATGAAATGCTTTAAGTCCGTCCGGAACATCAACGTAAAACTGCGTAAGAAGTTTTATATCAAATTCCCGGAAAAATCCGCTTAAAACAAATAGTAAAACTACTGCTACTACTAAAATTCTGGTAATGTGGTTCCAACCACCATCATCAACACCTTTACCGATCAGAATGCCTAAGACAATCCCCGGTACAGCATTCCCCATAACAAGATGTGAGAGCCCGCCCAGTACAGTTCCCCAAACTCCGGTTCGTCTTCCAGCGTCAAGAGCTGCCATCCAAAATACAATCGGCATTACAAGGTTAATAAGCCAGTTTGCTGCTGGTACAAGAACTTTTGTTGCAATGAGCTGCAAAGCTGGTGGTATGGCAACCGCTGTCGAATTCATAACACCAATGATTACTGCACCTATAACAGCACCCATCAATGCCATTTTCGCCGGATTGTGTAAAGTTTCCGCTACGTTCTTATTCCGCATCAAAAGAACAGCGGCGGCCCAGTTCGGTATAATGCGATGCGCTACATCCTGTGTAAGCGCTCCAGTTCCGACAATAGATGCCCATGAATTAAACAAAAAGCCCAAACCAAACGAAAAATGTGCAATAGGATCACCTTCGCAAGCGTTCAGTTCCCCCAATGTGCGAAAAGCTCCCATTCCCTGTGCCTGCGGCGCATGAAACATTCGAGCAGCACCTGCACCTACAGCAAAACCCATACAGGCACCAATAATAACAGATTTCATCAAAATTTCTATAAAGTCCATATTTTAACCCCTTTCCTATGCGTCTTATCTCATTTCCAATATATGTTGAACTACCGATAAATTTTCTTCTTCGCGACGATATTTTATTGTATCTGTCGAAAAAACACTAACCTTAACCGTAATTTGTGCTGTTATCTTGTATAACTTACGTTTACGTGGAAAGAACATACCTAAAAAGCGTTCTGTATGAACCGAAATCACCGCATCTTTTATGTCCATTTTCTTTGGTTCTATCTGCAGCAATATTCCAGGACATTTCTTTTCCAATTCCGGTTTAATACGACTAAAAATGTCTTGAAAAGATTCTTTCTCATTCTCACCTGTACCTTGTATTTGCAAAACTTCCTCATGAATGATGAACATACTACGTCTGCCTCCTTACAATGTCACACTTTACTTTTTTTAATAAAGGCTTCGGCTAATCTCTGTCCCAATTCCTCAAGATCCATGAAACCAAAACCTACAACCTGTGCACCATTTTTTATTGCGGTAATTCCCGCCTTAATGGATCGAAGACCAAATTCAGCTGAATAACCATATTTTGATTTTGCCGTAATCGCTCCGGCACCGCCGCTGCCACAAAAAGAAATACCAAAATCTGCCTTATTTTGATTCATATAGTCTCCGACTTTCATGTCAGCACCAACACCTGGAATCAATATAGCTTCTGCACCTGCTGCCTCAACGCCAGCAGCAACTCTTTTTCCTTTACCAAGGCGGTCTCCAATAACTACTTTTATTTTTTCCATAATAAATCACTCTCCTTTATTTAAAAACCATTTGAGGCACACTGCAAATGAATTGCCAAAAGAATTATTTCTGAAGAACTCGAAGTTGTATTTCCCAAGCTCTTTAATGAAGTAAGAATATTTTTACTTTTTTCTTTGTACGCGGATTCAATCTGATCTTCTGTCTCCTGATCGATTTTTGCTAACACTTCCCCCCTTTGAGCTCGCTTAATCACTTCTGCCATATGATGTCCCACTGCCAGATACCGTTCATCCGGAATACACTTTCTCGTATCAACCAGTATATCTTCAATGGCACAAAGCGTTTTTTTTAGTAAAACAGTTCCTTCTGTATCAAGTGATGCATCGAGTAAAATTTGCTGCAAGACTTTTGTTTTCATACCCGGATTACCTTCCCTTCACGCACAACACCTTTAATCTGCAATTGCTGCGTTCCAGTAATCTGGTTACCATCTGCATCTGTATAGGTTTGTTCACCTTCAACTTTCTCAAAAAAAGTCATATCAGCCAATGCTCCTGCCTTAATCCGCCCAAGTTGCGGCATATTGAGCATAATTGCCGGTTTAAGCGTGACTGCAGTAATAACCTCGCGAAAAGACATTCCCAGTGCCATGCACTTTTCCATTGTATGTTTTAAACTATATACCGGTCCGGAATAATTCTGGCTGTATAAATCCGTACTTATACTATCAATGCAGATGCCTTTTTCTCTGGCATTCTTAAAACGAAAAAACGAACAGCTTTCCGTTCCATGCCCCAGATCAAGATAAACACCACGGTCTATCGCCGCTTTTAATTCTGGAAGAATATACTCTTCTGCATCAAGGCAGCCACCCGCTTTTCCATGAAATATATGGGTAACAATATCTCCTTGCTCCAAGAGATTGAGTACATCTCCCAGCGCCGGCGGGAAATTCCCAACATGAACAAATAGAGGAACATGCAGTTGAGACGCCAGTGCTTTTGCTATTTTCAGCCCTCCGGTATTGGTTTCTTTTACGACAGAATGACTCATCCGTACTTTTATACCGCGAATTTCCGCTTTACAGCTGACAAGCTTTTTTGTAGCTTCCACATCAATCGATGCAAGATCTTCTAACTCAGACCGGCCTTCATATAATCCTGCTGCAGAAATATTTATCCATGAAAGAACTCTTGTTTTCGCTTTTTGTATAATATTTTCTTCAAATTGTAAAAAGTTTTTACTTCCACTGCTGCCGGCATCAACCACCGTTGTTACACCCTGCTGAATACCAATACGATCGGCCTCAATACCGATAACTGCTTGTTTATAGGCTACATGTGTATGCAGATCAATCCAACCCGGTGTTATATAAGCCCCCGCCAAATCAAGCAAGGCGTTATAGCAGGGAAGTATTGCCCCCTCCGGATAAACACCTGCGATTTTTCCATTTTGAACACCAATAGAATATTTCCCTTCAACTCCGGTAAAAGGGTCCATAAGAAGACCATTTACGATAAGCAAATCCAACGATTTTATATTCATCTAAAGCCATTACTCCTTTTTATGAAATTTTTGATTCAGTGTAAAATAATTCAAAATCGCAATTATCTCACTATCTGGTACATCTTCGTAATAGGTGCCGACAGCCTCTCTTATTTTTTCTTTAACTTTTATGATCCTGATCGTATCATCGCCTGCATCCATGATATTGGCATAAGGCGCTCCACAGGCAAAACGGTTTGCCATCAACAGACAATGAAGCATCAGCCCGGTTTCACTTTGCCTTGTTAAATACTTTCCCAAGCTTTCCCTTAATGCCATCGTCAGGTTAAAACCTTTGCTGATCACTTCCTGCGTGAATTTTTCAATCTTTGCCATATCACTAAAATCTGTACTATGCCAGCTGCTGCCAATTTCAGG
Source organism: Selenomonadaceae bacterium (assembly GCA_041669965.1). Taxonomy (GTDB): domain Bacteria; phylum Bacillota; class Negativicutes; order Selenomonadales; family Selenomonadaceae; genus UBA1792. Next base: position 146 of record JBAYAD010000180.1, on the reverse strand, counting down.
CTCTGTTTTTTTTAAATTTATCATAGCGGATGGAGTTAATTTGAAATCATCTAATACACTTTGTATTTTTTTATGTCATCTTTTTGCAAAAGTGCATTGACTACGATACAGGGCGTTTGTGTCTGCATTGGCAATACGCTGATGAT
>JBAYAD010000179.1:0-5435 GCA_041669965.1 Selenomonadaceae bacterium | reverse complement strand
TGATTCAGACGGATCATCAGATTTTGGAGATTATGCTGAGCAAAGCCGGAGCTTGATGACTTATGAAAGCAGTAGGATAGACAGTCTAAAATAGCAAAATCTATAGGCAACAGGCAAAATGAATTGCGGAAAAACGCAGCTCGTTCTGCCTGTTTTTGTGTACGAAAAATATAAAGTAAAATCAGGTGTTTTAGGTGAATATAATACGGAATTAAATTTCATATAAACATGGGCTTTGATCTGAAGTAATACGAAGATATTTGTAGTATAATATGTTGTAACTTTATTGATAGACATAGGGAGGCGCTGGGTTTATGAAGATCTTACTTGCAGATGATGAAGTAACTATTTTAGAAATTATGAGACTTTATTTGCAAAAAGAGGGGTTCATAGTATATGTGGCAGAAGATGGCGAACAGGCCTTGCAGCTCGAAGGAAAGTATCATCCTGATTTACTGATTTTGGATGTAATGCTGCCTAAGATAAATGGTTTTGATTTGTGCCGATTTATTGATCGGAAGGTTCCTAAAATTTTTCTTACGGCAAAATCGGAAGAATGTGATAAAATAAAAGGATTTTCGCTTGGCGGGGATGATTATATAACGAAGCCGTTTAGTCCGCGAGAAGTTGTAGCCCGGGTAAAGGCTGTGCTGCGGCGATCGGGTATGATGGAAAATGATATTCATTGCTTCAAATACGGAGAAATTATGCTGGATGATTTCCATAAAGTTGTTGAAGTTCAGGGAGAAAAGAAATGTTTGCCACCGAAGGAATATGCTCTTTTACATTTTTTCTTAAAGCATCCGGGACAGACCTTTTCACGCGAGCAGTTGTTGACTAATGTCTGGAATTATGATTTTGATGGTGATGAACGTGCTGTTGATGCAGTGGTAAAACGGCTGCGGCAAAAAATTGCTGATGCCAGATCTCTTTACATTCATACTGTAAGGGGATTTGGATATCGATTTGAGGTTGTAGATAAATGATTCGATCTTTATTTAGTAAAATTTTTTTATCGCATCTTTTTGTGCTGGTGATTTTTGCCATCAGCATAGGAGCGTTGCTGTCACATTTTCTTACAGGCTATCTCGTTGATGCAAAACGGGAAGAACTTGTTCGTTCCGGTTTGATTGAAGTGCGATATTTAATGGAACTGGATCAGCAGCAGCAAAAAACACCCTCTTCTTTGATGGAAATGCAGAGTCGCTTATTTGGCACAAGCATGTGGATTTTTGATGAAAATCAGCATGTTCTCGCTGGCAGTCCTCCTACACATTGGCAGAGATATCAATTGGAACATCAGGAGACTGCCGGAGAGGAGTTGTTTCAAGGGGAAATAACGTCACAGATTCACACTCGTGGTGAAGATAATCCTTCGATTTTAGTCTCGATTCCGTTTCCAAATACAAAGACGAAAGTTCTTATGCTCTATACACCTATCAGCGGGGTGACAAAAACGTCAGCAGCGATTGAGCGATTGCTTCTTTTTGCCCTTTTGGGGTCGATTGTTTTTGCGGGACTGGTTGCTTTTTTTCTTTCGCGAAATTTAACGGGACCCATTCATAATATTAGCAAGACAGCCATTCAGTTTGCGGCAAGAAAGTATCATAGCAGGACAACTGCGGTTGGCCCTGATGAGATCGGTCAGTTGGGAAGAATATTTAATGGAATGGCGGAGGAGATTGAAAAGAAAGAAAAGAGCTCTCAGGAGTTTTTTTCGGATGTTACACATGAATTAAAAACACCGCTTGCGGCTATACAGGCAATTACGGAAAGCATTCTGGATGGTGTTGTTCGGGCTAAAGTAGATAAAAAACGATTTTTAGGTATTATTTTGCATGAATGTCAGCAGATGAATGCTTTGATCAGTGAGATCCTGCTGCTGGAACAACTGGAGACTACACAGATTGAGTTTCATTGGGAAAAATTAAATCTTATGGATTTTTTACGAGTGCAGCAGGAGAAATATCGACCATTGCTGGAGGAAAAAATGCTTAGGCTCGATATGGAGGCTGCTCCTGAAATTGATAGGATTCATTCAGATGCGGGCAGACTGGAACAGGTGCTAAACAATTTATTGAGTAATGCGATACGGTATTCTTTTCCTGGTGGTAAAATTCTGTTACAGGTGGCTAAAGCGGATAAAAATTTACGCATTAGCGTGGTGGATCATGGAGAGGGGATTCCGCCGGACAGTATTCCTTATTTATGGGACAGATTTTATCGCGTGGATAAATCAAGGTCGCGTAATAAGGGTGGAACAGGATTGGGACTCACGGTGACAAGAAAATTAGTTGAGGGTATGGGTGGAACGATTTCTGTTGAGAGTATTCCGGGAGAGCAAACTATATTTACGATTGTTCTGCCGCAATAAAAATAATGGTGTTTTGTCGTCGTTTTGTCATTTGCATTCAGTATACTTAATTTTCAGGACCGATTTGTTTACTTCACCTTTGGAAGTTGGACGGTCAGGTTTTGCAGGACTTGATAAAGGTCTAATACATACGTGAAGAGAGAGGTTCAGAAACATATGAAGGTTGATGACAAGAAAAAGCGGATGCTGCTTTTAGCTACAGTATTAATTGGCATAGCATTGTTTTTTGGAATACGCCATATAATGTCACAGAAGGTGGTTTCAAAGAAAAATCTAATGCCTGTGGTTACGACAGCTGTTGTAAGCAGAGATAATCTGATTAAAAAGATTTCTTTGATTGGGCAGACGGTGCCGCAGGCGCAAATTGATGTTGCAGCTAAATATCAAGGCCGGGTTACAGGTGTTTTTGCTGATCTGGGCCAAACGGTTGAGCCGGGGCAGGTACTGATTACGGAAGATACGCAGGATGCGGAAATTGCTGTTACACAGAATCAGCAAGCGTATCAGCAGGCAGAAGCTGACGCCAGGACGACTGAAGCGCAGCAAGGTGCGAATTATGATAAAGCAAACGCAGATTATCAGAAAGCACTTGCTACTTATCAACGTAATAAACAAGTTTTTGATGTTGGTGGAATCACGCAAGACACACTGGATACAAGTGCGCAGCAGGTTGCAGATGCCAAGGCAAGTTTGGATATGCTGCAAAACCAAATGGAAGGCGGAGTAATGTCTTCGGTAACTTCAGCACAGGCAAATGCAGCGAAAGCAGAAAAGGTACTGGAATCCGCAGAGAAACAGCGCAATGATCTGATTTTAACGGCAGCAAAAAGCGGGATTATAGGCTATCGACAGGTGGAAGTCGGCGATATGGTTTCCGCCGGGCAGAAGCTGCTTAGCATCTATGACAATCAACGATTGTATGTCGACTGTCAGGCGGCAGAGCAGGATTTGCCAGCTTTTTCGCTCAATATGCCGCTGGATGTGAATATTGATTCGCTGGGTAAGCTGATTCCTGGCAAGGTTATTTATATTAGCCCGACGATTGATTCGACTTCTTTGATGTATACGGTACGTATCGCTATTGACAATGCAGAGGGTGCTTTAAAAAGCGGTATGTTTGCTAAAGCAATGCTGAACAGCATCTTACGGTCACATGTATTATTGATTCCTAAGGCCGCTCTTATGGAAAAAGATGGACAGGAATATGTTTTTGTTGTAGATTCTGAAAATAAGGTGAGTCAAAAGACCGTTAAGAGTGGGGCAAAGGGGGATGATCAGGTTGAGATTCTCTCCGGCCTGCAGGAAGGTGAACAGGTTGCTGTAAGTAATATATCACGGCTTCGGGATGGTCTGACGGTCCGCGTAGATTCTTCGGACGACCAGGAGGCTGCAAAGTGAATATTACACGCTATTCCATAAAGAAGCCGATTGGTATATCGATGATTGTGTTCTTTTTTGTTGTTTTGGGCCTGTTTAGTTTTTACCGCATTGGGGTTGAGCTTCTTCCGGCAATCAATATTCCTTATGTGACGGTTACCGTCAATTATCCGGGGGCAGGAACAGAGGAAATTGAGCAGGATGTCATAAAGCCGTTAGAAAACTCACTCTCTTCATTATCTAATTTGAAACATATGACTGCAGTAGCTCGTCCGGAAAAAGCGCAGATTACACTGGAATTTGAGTTTTGGGCAAATGTTGATACTTCGGCGATTGATACGAGTCAATATGTAAATGCTGTTTTGAAAAAATTACCGACAGGTATAGAAACACCGAGTGTAATGAAGCGCGATGTGGATGCAATGCCGATTTTGGAAATTGCGCTTCTTTCGGATAAACCACTGAGTGATGTCTATGCGCAGGCAAACGATACGTTCGTTGAGCGTTTGCAGCGTGCAGGAGGAGTTTCCGATGTTCAGCTTTATGGTGGACGTGAGAAAGAGGTTGCGGTAGCAGTAGACAAGGATAAACTGAATTATTTTCATATTTCTTTGCAGCAGATTGCAACGCGGATTTCTCAGGAAAATGTTTTGACACCAGCTGGTTCGGTTTTTGGACAAGGCAGTGAAACAAATGTGAGATTGACGGCGCAGTACAGCTCGCCGGAGGATCTGGCTTCGATTCATGTAAATAATAGCAAAGGAATTGCTATACCACTGAGTAGTCTGGCAGATGTCCGTGAGCAGGATCAGCGCGTCACAAAATATGCGCGAACTAATGGACAGGATGCTGTTTCTCTTTCGGTTTACAAAAACAGCAATGCCAATATTGTTGATACGGCAAAAGCTGTTTTACAGCAGCTGGCTTCTTTGCAGAAGGATTATCCGGACTATCAATTCGTTATAATCAATAATTCAGCGGATTATGTTCAGGATGCGCTGAATAACACATTAGAGGCATTGATTGAAGGTTTGTTCACAACGGGGCTGGTTTTGTTCTTCTTTTTACGTGGATGGAAATCAACCGTTGCAGTCATTATCGCGATTCCTACCTCGTTGATTACGACGTTCTTCATGATGTACTCGGCAGGTTTCACGTTTAACATGCTTTCTTTGATGGGAATGTCACTTTGTATAGGGATATTGGTGGATGACTCTATCGTTGTTTTAGAGAATATACATCGACACCTTTTGATGGGGAAAAGTGCAGCAGTTGCTGCTGAGGATGGTCGTAATGAAATCGGCATGGCGGCGATTGCCATTACGCTTTGCGATGTGGTAGTGTTTTTGCCGATAGCTTTTATGAACGGCATGACGGGACAGTTCTTTCGGCAGTTTGGTTTAACTATTGTATTTGCGACGCTGTGTTCTTTAGCGATTTCTTTTACGCTGACACCGATGATTGCTTCGCAATTTTACAAGAATGGGACGCATCAGCCAACGGGAAAACTCTGGGACTTTTTAAACAGAAAAGAAGCAGCGATAATAAAAAAATATGGCGAAATTCTGGAATGGAGCTTCGGTCATACGAGGAAAATTATATGTGGTGTAGTGATTGTGCTGATTTCATCTTTGAGCTTATATTATCCGCTGGGAATTATCGGCGGAGAATATATGCCAAAGAC
>JBAYAD010000178.1:0-5455 GCA_041669965.1 Selenomonadaceae bacterium | reverse complement strand
TGGTGCTGCCATACAGGGCGACTATCCTGCAGCTGGATGTTTTGTGTCGGACAGATTTTTTCACAGAGTCCACAGGCCCGACAATTCATATCACAGGAAAAATTCTGATCGATGACGGATTTGCGGCTTGTCCAATGATTGTGCATAAGACGGGAAGGCAGATACATGTATTCCGTTGCATTTGTTGTAGTTCCTCGCATGAGTGCAGCGGAAATTTCTTTAATGTGTTTATCCGCAGCGAGCAAGTGCCTTGTGACTTTGTCAGTGGAGGGAAGATTCGATAAAGGAAGATAGATGGAAATCATTTTCACATGAAAACTTGCAGCAAGAACTTTGTTTTTTGCCTGCAAAAGTTTGCGAATCTGATGAAAGGCATCACTGAAGGCAGGACTTCCGCAACTGGCAATAGCGAATATATAGGTTGTGTTTGTGAGATCGATTTTTTCGATGAAGGTCTCAACAAGCAGTGGCAGGCCAAAATAATGCAGGGGAAAGACGAAGCCGACAGCTTCGCTTGATGCAGTTAAATGTGCAGAGGAGAGCATCTCTGGTATAGAGTGTAAAGTTGTATTTTTCATAGTTTCCTTGAGCGTTTTTGCAATATGCAATGAATTGCCAGTAGCAGAAAGATAATAAAGTGTTGTGTTCATTTGTGGCATCCTTTCAAATTCTATGTACTTATATAATATAGCGCAGCGCTCGTAGATACAATGTATTTATTATAATTGTTGGTTATCCGATCTTTAAATTTAACTTGATAAAAGCGATTGTATATAATAACATGTATATAACATATTTTATTGTATTGGGTTTGAAAACAAGGAATATGTTAACTTTGAAATTGGGAGCATGCTTTATGAAACTGAAAATTTTGCCAAGAGATAAAAACGAATCAACACGGGAATATGCGCTGCGTATTCTTATGGGGAATTTAGTGAGGGTTAATCTTATTCCGGGAACCGCTTTGTCAGAGCAGGAAATAGCGAATGAGCTGAATGTAAGCCGTACTCCTGTGCGAGAAGCATTTATTCGTTTAGCACATGATGATTTACTGGAAATTCTACCACAAAAAGGAACCTATGTTGCAAAAATTGATTTGGAACACGTTGCAGAATCGATTTTTTTACGGGAAACGATGGAACATGCTGTGATGCAGTTGGCTTGTCAGAAGTTTTCAGACGAAAGTTTGGAAAAAATGCAAAATTGTTTGGATTTACAGGAAATTTGTGTACAAAAAGATGATTATATCCGCTTTTTTGAGTTGGATAGTGTTTTTCATGGAATGATTTATAAAACTTGTGGAAAAAAACGTATTTGGAAAATGATTGAAAACATGAGCTTAAATTATAATCGTGTGAGAATGCTGAATTTGAAAAATGGTTATTATGAGTTGCCACGGCTTTTAAATCAACATATCGATATTTTGCAGGCAATTGAGGATTCGGATTGGCCGAAATGTGAAGCTGTAAGTAATATTCATATAAATAAAGCGTTGAATGATATTGAGGAATTAAAAAACAGATATCCAGTATATTTCAAAAGATAGGTGGAGATAATAGTCTGCCTTTTTTGCATAAAAATTTTAGAATAAATAAACTAAAAAAATAAGACTGATTATTTATAAAAGTATAATAAAACGAGAAATCAAGAGGAAATAAAAGAAAATAGATGAATTTTTCCCGAAGAAAGGGATATGTGCATTTGTTATTGATATACTAGTATGTTAGTATATCAATAACAAATGTAAAAGATTGAAAAGTTAATAATTGGGGGTATAAAAATGAAGATGACATTTCGCTGGTATGGACATAAAGAAGATAAAATAACGTTGCAGCAGATTCGCCAGATTCCAGGAATGCAAGGTGTAGTAGGGGCTTTATTTGATATTCCGGTTGGTGATATCTGGCCGTTGGATGAAATAATGGAACTGAAAAAAGATATCGAGGCGAATGGTCTTGCCTTTGAAACGGTAGAAAGTGTCAATGTGCATGAAGATATTAAGCTTGGGATACCCAGCCGTGATCACTATATCGAGAATTATATTGCATCGTTAAAAAATCTTGGCAAAGCAGGCGTAAATGTCGTTTGCTACAATTTTATGCCTGTATTTGATTGGACACGTACAGAGCTGGCAAAAAAATTGTACGATGGTTCTACAGCTATGGCGTACGATTATCACTTGATTGCAGGCAAAAGTCCACAGGACATGGTAAACGAAATTCAGTCAAACAGCAATGGATTTTCTTTACCAGGATGGGAACCAGAGCGGTTGAGAGAACTTACACATTTGTTTGAACAATACAGTGATATTGATGAAGAAAAACTTATGGATAACCTGGGCTACTTTTTAAAGGCAGTTGTACCGGAAGCAGAAAAATGCGGCATACGGATGGCGCTTCATCCGGATGATCCACCGTGCTCTGTCTTTGGGTTGCCGAGAATTGTAAAAAATGAGAAAAATCTAGACAGAATTGTAAAACTTATTGATAGTCCGAGCAATGCACTTACAATTTGCAGTGGTTCCCTCGGATCAAATCCTAACAATGATATTCCAAAGATTATCCGTCGGTTTGGTAAAATGGATCGTATTGGATTTGCGCATATTCGTAATATCCAGATACATGAGCCAGGGGTATTCAATGAAGTTGCACATAAATCGAAGTTTGGGTCATTAGATGTTTATGATATGATGCGGGCACTTTATGAGGTTGGCTATGAAGGGCCAATACGTCCGGATCATGGACGTATGATTTGGGGTGAGGTTGGTCGTCCTGGCTATGGCCTTTTTGACAGAGCCCTTGGAGCAAATTATCTGTGTGGCTTGTGGGATGCTATTTGCCGGGAAAACAGGAGTTCGTTATAAAATAGTAACAAAGGAATTTTAAATTATGGAGGAGGATAAACAAATGGCTATAATTAATAAAAAAATTACAATTCCAATTGGTTTGGGATATGGCATTACAGACCTTATGGGTGGTGGTGCTTTCACAATTATTGGGGCATGGCTGCTTTTCTTTTATACAACGTATGCTGGATTGACACCAATAGAGGCAGCTTCTATTGTTGGTATTGCTCGTATTGTGGATGCAATCTTCAGTTTGTCCATTGGCAGTATTTCGGATAATTTTTATAAAACATGGCTAGGTAAACGTTTTGGTCGTCGTCGTTTTTTCTTATTGATTGGATCACCTTTAATGCTCGTTTTTGCGCTTCTCTGGCTGACGGGAATGGGGTATTGGTATTATTTAACTTGTTATTTAGCATTTGAAATTATAGCAGCAATGGTGTTGATTCCGTGGGAAACGCTGCCATCGGAAATGACTACAGATTTTAATGGCAGAACAAAGCTCTCGACCTGCCGCATGTTTATTTCGTCAACAGGTGTTTTTTTAGCTACATTTATCCCGGGTATTTTAATTCGTTATTTTGGTGAAACAAATCCATATGCTTATACATTAAATGGTATCGTTTTTGCACTGATTTATGTTGTATGTCTTTTTATCAGCTATAAGGTAACTTGGGAAAGAGAACTTACAGCAAAAATGAAGGATGAGATGCTTCATCCAGCGCCGGCAAAAAGCCTTGCAGAAAAGTGGCAGGTGGTTGTTCAGCTTGCTGAGGATTACTGGTCTACTTTAAAAGTAAGAGCTTTTCGGCAGCACTTATTGATCTATCTTTGTTCTTTTACAGGAAAAGATGTTTTTAATACGGTTTTTGTCTTCTTTTGTGTATTTTGTTTGAATATTTCTTCCGCCGATGCGGCAGGTATTTTATCCTTGAGCCTTATCGGTATACCAACGACAATTGCTGGTGGATTTTTATTGATAAAAATAGGTCCAAGCAACTTGTTTAAAACCTCATATATTACCATACTTGTATGCTTACTTGGTTTTTTTGGAGTGTATTTCTATGATCCTACGTCAAAATTATTACTTTTATATGCCATAGGGTTCTTTTTCCAGATTGGACGTCAGCTTTTAGAGTTTACGCCATGGAATGTATTTCCGTTTATTCCGGATGTTGATGAAATGATTTCACAGAAAAGAAGAGAAGGTTTATTTGCTGCAGTTATGACATTTACAAGAAAAACTACCGTAGCTATTGCAACAATTATTGTTGGGGTTGTTATGCAGGAAGGTGGTTTTATCAAGGGGCAGCTTGTACAGACACCGGAAGCTATCCATACGATTGCAAACACATTATTTTTGGGCACGGGTATTTTAGTTGCTATTGCATTGTTCCTTGCTTATAACTTTAAATTAAATAAGCATACACATGCCGTTTTGATTGAAGAAATAAATCGTTTAAAGGCTGGCGGCAATAAGGCCGATGTTACAGCAGAATCAAAAGCGGTTGTTGAAAATCTGACAGGTTATCAATATGAAAGTCTATGGAATAATCCTGAAAATATCAGCAGTCCGGAAAAAGTGGAAGCCGAACAGCTGGCATTAGCTAAAGATATTTTGGCTAATGTGGGCGGAGCCTATAATATTGATTATTATACGTATTGTGCAACAAGAATCAGGCTCGAGGTTGCAGATGACAAAGCGGTCAATTGCGATTATTTAAAAAATCTCGATGGTGTCAAAGATGCTGTTATGGTTGGAAAACAGTTACAGGTTGTAGTGGGTCAGAAGGTAAAGAATATTTATGATGCTTTACAATCAGTAACGGGTAAGAAAAACTAAGATTTATAAATGATTTGGCTTGCAGGTTGAAAATAAAATAGTGTTTGCTTTACCCTGATAGTAGAAGAGCGTTCGATTTTTACGATCAGGGTGAAGCATACTTTAAGCTTTTGTGCCGAGCTATAGGAAGGAGTGTGTTGTTTACGATGATTACGGCAAATGTTTTTAAAAGTATAGAGAAGACTGAGAATGGGTACCTTGTACAAACAGATGGTCCTGCGGTAAAGCTTATATTTTTAACGGATGATATTATTCGTATCAGAGCATCTTTTGATAAAAAATTTATTGAAGAATCTTATGTATTGGTACTAACAGCTTGGAAAGATCGTTTGGACAGCTTTTTGGGAAAAGAAAGAAAAAAAATAAACGCATTGGATATCACATATACAGAAAATGAGAAGTCACTGGAATTTAGAACAAAGAATGTTGTTTTGAAACTGGATAAGTGTCCATTTTGTTTTCGATTATACGATTCTGCGGGGAAGCTGCTCTATTCCGATCTGCCTGGCCGTACCTTTGTTATGGATCAGCTGGGAAGAAGATTGCACTATAACGCAATTGATTTAGATAAGGACCACTTTTATGGATTTGGTGAAAAAACCGGGAAAATAGATAAAAAAGGCCGAAGAATGAGTATGAATCCCAAAGATGCGATTGGCCACGATCCGGAAACAGGAGATCCGCTATACAAGCATATTCCGTTTTATATTCGTTTAAATGAGGACAGCAAAAAAGCAATCGGGTTGTTTTATCATAATTCATATGAT
>JBAYAD010000177.1:0-5503 GCA_041669965.1 Selenomonadaceae bacterium | reverse complement strand
GCCTGCATCAGTATATTATTCTTTGTATATTCCATTATTTCTTTTGCCATGTCCGTATCACAAATCGTCGATTCGGCAGCTGTCAAATTTTCACTGGACGTCGTCAAATTATTTATAGTAGTCTCCAAGCGGTTTTCAACCGCGCCAATATTTGTCTGCTCATCCAGTGCCTTTTGGATAGCGTCATCAAGTACGTTGATTGCCACACTCGCACCCTCACGTGTCGTTACATCGATGTTTTTGACAATACCAGTTGTTGGATCTGTCCCCTGAAGGCCGAGTGCCTGAGTGCGCATATCGGTAAGGTCTACCGTTATAGACTGATTGGATTTTGTACCGATCTGCAGCGTCAGCGCGTTGTTACCCGATACATTCTGTGCACGAATCGTTTCGCTGAAAGCATCCAATTTCGCATTAATAGCTTTCTTTACGTTGCCGTCTGTTCCCGAAATACTGATACTAAAACCGGAAATTTGTCCCGTTGTACCAGAGCTTGCTGCCACAACTGAAAACGCACTCGTTCCATCTGCTGTGTAAACGCTGACACCAGTTGCATCAAGCCCGATAAACGACCCTGCCTGCGTTGTCACATTAAAACCGTCGCCCGTTGCAGCAGCTGCTGCAGTGACCTGAGAAAAGATACCCGCCAATGTAGTATTGGCTACGGCATAAGATGTTGTAACCGTTTTGCCGTTCTGTACAAAAGACACCTTAACAGTATCACTTGATTTGATATCAATTGAATTTCCATCACGATCCTTCAACTCCGTTAAAACCGACGCAGCAAGAGAAGCTGTCGACAAACTCTGGTTTGTGAAAACAGTCGTCGTAGCAGTCTTGATTGTTTTGTTCATCGAACCATCCACAAGAGTTTTTCCATTAAATGTTACATTGGCATTATCATTAATCTGGTCAATTGCCTGATCCAATTCTTTCTGAATTATCCGACGATCTGCAGTCGTATTAGTGCCATTAGCTGCATCGATAACCTTTTCTTTAAGTGTTTTCAATATATCCATTGTAGAACTCACGGCACTCTCAGCAACTTTTAAACTGCTTATTCCCTGTTGAGCGTTCCGACTTGCCTGATCCAACGAACGAATCTCAATGCTCATTCTTTGAGCGATTGCATAGCCTGAAGGATCATCCGCTGCACTGTTGATCTTCATACCCGAAGATATCTTCTGCATGTTTTTCGCTAATGCACGGCTATTCTTATTCATGGTATTTAATATGTTCAGTGCCGAAATATTGTTTTTTATTACCATTGCCATTCTATAATTCCTCCTTGATTTTCTTTATGACAAACAGATTCCTTTTTTGTCACAATATCCAATAATCCGTTTATTGAATATACAGTCTATTTTATATTACATTTTTATTATATCATAAGAAAAGTATTGTTTCAAAATTATGCAAAACTATTTTCCCACCACAGCTCTAAATAAAACCACCAAAAATCCCACTATAATCACCGACATTTTTAATTTTTCTATTCTGCAAACCCTGAAAACTTTATCCTATTTATAATAGAAAGCTATTCTATTTCGAAACTTAATTATATTCCAAACATAACAATAGATAACACAATACATACAATCATGCTCAATATTATTGGTACGGAAGTTCGCTTAACAACTTCCATAGGGCTAACTTTTATAATAGATGCTACAATAATTACTACCGCCGAAACTGGTGAAATGGAACGTACTAAATTAGAAAAAAGCTGCATTGGCAAAGCGATAGCGATTGCGTTAGCACCTGATTGCTCAGCAATCGCCGGAATCAAAACGATAAATGAATAAAAAGCCACCAGTCCGCTGCTTTCACTAACATCAAATATCGGATGCCCTAAGATTGCTGCGGAAAACAATAAGATCATCCCCCCTGCTAATAACATTACTGTAGCATTGTACTCTTTCATTATCATATAGCCAATTAATCCAAGAACAAGTAAAACAATAATAATCTCCACTATAATCCCCCTAAAGCAACTGTTATATTAAATTATTTTTTTCAATCGATCAATAAACCATTTTCGAAATTCCACTACATTAATTTCCAAACATACAGACGCATTCTTAGCCTTTTTAAATTTATTTTTCAGATCAACTATTGTACATCCGGCTGAGTAAACCCCGCCTGTTTCAACATCAACAAAACAGTCCTGCGTATTAAATAGATCCGGACGCACCAGATAAGCAACGGCACATAGATCATGCATTTTAAGACCCGTCGTAAGGCTTCCCCCACGATAATTCTGAAATAACGAATATAGCATTTCCCCCGTTCTATTCATTTTTTTAATAACGTCTATATCTGCAGGCAGTAAAATCGCCTGGTTTGTAACATCAAGACCGCACATAACAATCGCCACACCAGACTGAAAGACAATTTTAGCAGCTTCCGGATCAACACAAATATTAAATTCAGCGACCGGAGTATGATTTCCCCTTGATGCCGATCCCCCCATCATTACAATTCGTTTGATATTTCCTTTGCATTCGGGATATATCGAAAACAAAAGGGCAATATTCGTCAAGGGTCCTATCGTTACCAAATCAATTGGATTTTTGCTTTCGGAAATAACATTTTTCATCGCCTCTACTGCATGTAATTCAATCGGAGTATTCGTCGGTTCAGGAAAATCATAACCATTAAGGCCTGTATCTCCATGTATATCACTTGCATCCTCTAAGCATTTAACCAGCGGTTTTACTGCACCACATGCAACAGGAACATTTTTCCCAAAAAAGTCCAAAAGTCTTAATACATTTTTAGTTGTTTTATCCAAAGAAACATTGCCTGCAACTGTTGTGATAAGTTTTAATTCAATTTCTTCATGTGAAAGTGCCACCGCTAAAGCAACAGCATCATCAATACCAGGATCAGTGTCAAGAATTACTCTTTTTTTCATTGTACTTTCCCTCATGTTTTTCCCTGAAGCGCAATATTTTGCAAAATTTCAAGACATTGCGCATCAGATAGTTTATTTTTGCAGCTAATAAAGCCTTTTAGCTGTTTTAATATATCACCGCCTTTTTTTATTGTCAATGTGGTTTATACAAATGCGACAATCCCAGTAATTCAAACAAATTCAAGCCTTCACAAAAACGTGAAGGCTTGAAAGTGTTATTTACAATCTAAATTATTCCTATTAAATGATCCATGAATTTAGGATCTATCGTAGACAATAGCAGCATCAATGTTAAAACAATTAATACAATCGTAAATATCCAGGCAACAACATTGTACCAGTTCGAATTTCTGTACTTGCCCATTATAGATTTATTACTTGCAATGAGCACCATAAAGATTAGAATTGGTGGCAACAGCACCCCATTGACAACCTGCGATGCCAGCATAACCGTAGTTAGTGATATATCCGGCCAAAGAGCGATCCCGGCACCTACTAAAATAATCACAGTATAGACACCAAAAAACACGGGAGCTTCTTTTGGTTTTTTACTAACGCCGCTTTCAAAACCAAAGGCTTCACAAACAGCATAGGCGCTGCTCAAAGGCAATACAAACGCTGCAAGCATCGAAGCCCCTAACAAGCCAAAGGAAAACAGCATGCTGGCATACTTTCCAGCTAGCGGCTCAAGTGCCATTGCCGCATCTTTTACCGTTTCAATTTCAATATGATTGACATGTAACGTAGCTGCTGTAGCAACGATTACAAAAAAAGCAATCATCCAAGTGAAAAATGAACCAAGCATAACATCCCAAAAAGTATATTTATAGTCTTTAGCGGTTATGCCTTTATCAACAACCGCCGCCTGTATATAAAACTGCCCCCACGGCGTAATCGTTGTACCAATAATACCAACAGCCATCATGAGAAAAGCTGCATCGCTGTGAAATATCGGTGTAACCGAAGTCAGAAGCACTTCCTCCCATGGAGGATTTATAAGCAGTCCCGATATAATATAGCTTAAAAAAGTAGCACATAACACAAAAAACACTTTTTCAATACGGGAGTAATTACCTTTAAGAACGGACCACCAAACTACAGCCGCCATAATAGGTACTGCAATAAGTTTACTGACACCAAACATTTCAAAGCTGGTCGCAATTCCGGAAAATTCGGAGGCCGTCGTACCAACATTAGCAATCAATAATACAACCATCGCAAAAAATGTCCATTTTACACCATATGATTCACGAATCAAATCCGATAATCCTCGTCCAGTAACAGCACCGGTTCGTGCAGAAATTTCCTGAGCGATAGCGAGACAAATCGTGCTAAGCAATAGCGTGAACAATAAATCATATCCATAGGTTGCACCAGCAGCAGCATAAGTAGCAATACCGCCAGCATCATTATCCGCAAAAGCAGTAACAACACCTGGCCCCATTACTGCTAAAAACAAGCCTAAACGTGTACGCATATTTCTCATTTTCTACCACCCCACTTGCTAAGGGTAAACCAAGAATGTATATCCATTTTCCCTGCTTCCGGTATCAAAAGATCTATAACATCATCTACTGTAACAATACCCAAAATAATCCCTTGTTCATCAACAACTGGCACAGCCAATAATCCATACTTATTAATAACCCGTGCAACACTTTGATGATCATCATCCGGCTGTACCGTTAGCAGTTTTATATGCATTAGATTGCGTAACATCGTATTTGGAGCTGCAACAATTAATTCACGTAACGATAATACTCCTTGTAAATGTTCTGTTTTATCTACCACATAAAGATAATAAATTGTTTCTGCTTCCGGAGCCAATTCCCTTAGCCGATTAATAACTTCTTCAGTCGTAAGATCTGCAACAAATGCAATAAATTCCGTTGTCATCAATGCACCAGCAGTACCATCTTCATACTGCATAAGTTCACGCACTTCATCAGCATCTTCGACTTCCATGAGCTTGAGCAATTCTTCTGATTTTTCTGCAGTCATTTCTACTAAAATATCTGCTGCTTCATCTGGCGGCATTTCTTCTAATATATCCGAGGCCCGCTGTTCATCCATCTGTTCAATAATATCAACCTGTGAATCTAAATCCATTTCACCTAAAGCATCAACAGCTTGTTGATCATTTAGATTATCAATAAAACCAGCTCGTGTTTTATAATCCATTTCCTCTAGTAAATCCGCAATATCAGCAGGATGCAGTTCACTCATCTGTTGCTTTTCCCGATTCAGTTGAAGATAGGAATTCCAGTTTTCCAAAGGATTAACATATTGTAAATCCAATAAATTATTTTGACAACGACTGACTAAAAACTCCAGTCCCAGCCGACGAAAAAGGCCTCTTATACCAATATCAACAGCAAGCAATACCATCTGTTCAATATTGCCCTGTACTACCCAGGACAAAATAATATCATTGACTCGAACAAGTTTAGAACCTTTAAAATCAATAATTTGCTTGTCTAACAACCACTTACTAATATAAATATCATTTTCATGCAATACAATCGTTTTTTCTATAATAAAACTTTCTTTTAATCTTACTTCTTTGTAATTACAATGTTCAATCTG